>CAMBLS010000073.1 GCA_945868485.1 uncultured Lachnospiraceae bacterium
AATTGACTGCTGATTCCTGTATCAATACTAACTTCTTTTAAATCAATGGATTGGGACTTCATAGAAAAAGGGAAATGCCCTTTTTCCCCTTTGAACTCAAACACTACACCAGCCTCTGCAAGTAAATCCAACAATGGCTGCATTGGACGCTTACACATCTGTGCAGACGCATTCAGTTCATATTCTCCTCCTGCCAATGCAAGCATGACAGTAAGAAAACGTGCTGCAGTTCCGGCGCTTCTTACATGAATGGAAGCATGCCGATTAGGAATTTTTCCTCCCATTCCCTGTATCACTACATTCCTGTCCTTCTCGTCAATATCCACCTCAAACCCCAGATTCTTCAGACTGTCCAGAAAAGCACGGGAATCATCACTGAATAAAACGCCCTGCAAATTGCATCGATAGTTGGACAATGCTGCAAGAAGCAACGCTCTGTTCGTAATGCTCTTTGATCCAGGAACCTGAACCCTTATCTCCCTGATGTTTTCAATCTTCTTTACTCGGTATGTATTATCCATAATTAAATCTCCATTTAATTTTAAAAGCTTTCAAAATAACATAACAAGTGTTCCCATTACAATCAACCCAAGTCCTATAATAGCTTTCGGTGTAAGCTTCTCCTTGAACACAAGATAAGAAAAGGCAATCGTCACAAGGATGCTGAGCTTATCAATGGGAACCACCACACTGGCAGGTCCGTCCTGCAAAGCCCTGTAATAGCATAGCCACGAACCACCTGTTGCAATGCCGGAAAGGCAGATAAAAAGCAGTTCTCTTTTATCAATCTTCTTAATTTCTTTCACACTGCCTGTAATTCCCGCCACAATCCATGCCATAACAAGAACCACAATCGTTCTAATTGCAGTGCCTAAGTTTGATTCTACATTTGAAATTCCGATCTTTCCAAGAATGGAAGTCAGGCTGGCAAAAATTGCAGAAAATGCCGCAAATATAAACCATGAAATACCCTGTTTCTTTTCATTATTATCATTGCTGTTTTTCTTTTTTTCAATCATCAGCCAGGTTCCCAGTCCAATCCCCACAATACCTGCTATCTTAATCCCATTAAGAGATTCGCCCAGAAATAAGGCCGCCAGAAGCATGGTAAGTACCGTACTGGACTTATCCACCGGCACAACCTTGTTAATATCTCCCAATTGTAATGCCTTAAAATAACAAATCCATGATGCGCCTGTTGCAAGACCTGACAGAATTAAAAAGATCATAGTTTTAGGGGTTATTTGGGAGATTGTTGAAAATGAACCCACAATAAAAACCATAAGCCACGAAAAAATAAGTACGACAATGGTTCTAATCGCTGTTGCGAGATAAGAATTTGTTTTTCTGATTCCACATTTTGCAAGTATGGATGTGATGCCCGCAAACAATGCTGAAGCAAACGCAAATACAATCCACATACCTGATCCCTCTTTCTTATGTATAAATACATCACTATTTATTACTATAACAATTTTTTACAGTTCTGCCAATGCAAATTTGGAAAGAAGCCTAAACGATTATTACCACTCTTTATTTTTAGTCACATTAACGGAAATGGCATAAGATACTAATAAAGCCACCACGCTAATCGCTACCAATACTATACTATAAACTATAGCCGGAATTGCCTCAATTGCTGTGAGGTTTCCTCCCGCTATCTGTATCAGCTTGGCAAGTCCAAAAATCACAAGTGCTATTGCAAGTGTAATCCCTATATAAAGATATCTCGATTTTTCTGCGCCCAGTTTAAACATGAATGGCAGCGCAATGGCATCTGCCACAATAAAAAGCGTTACCGCTGCAAGAACGCCTGCCCACTCATCTACTGGCATAAAATGATTTTCCTTTACAATTATGGTCATCGTAATGATCAGATAAAACGCAAGACTGGCTAAAAGACCTGCAAGAGTTGTAATCAAAAGCAAGATATATTTAGATTTGACCAATGTCCTTGTATTTATCGGCATAGTAAGAACATATCTTTCAAAAGAAGTACTCTCATCCACAGACATGGTGCTAACCACCAGCATGCTTCCCATCATAACCGCATAAATTGTAATAAATCCAGGCGTTTTCATAAACACAGCCCAAAGTACCATAAACGCAAAAACTAAGAAATATTGCTTCCCATATCCCTTTAATGTATATAAATCCTTTAAAATGAGTCCCTTCATAATTTTTCCTTTCCAAGATATAATAGTATATCTTCTATATTAGCTTTATCAATTACCGGTTTCGATTTGAATTCACTCTCTAAGCGGCTTACAAGCGGCTCCTGCTGTAATAATTGCTTATCCTTTACCAACACGCTTGTTTCAAACTGGTTTTCTTCTTTTCCGACCACAAGCTCATCGGGAATAAAATTTGCCTGTTCCTTTGTGCACCGGACAATCCCATAATGATATAAGAGCTCATCCTTATTTTCTGTAAGAAGCAGCTTTCCCTTATGAATCAGCATGACATAATCTGCAATCTTTTCAATATCTGATGTTATATGAGAAGAAAAGAATATGGTATGCTGTTCATCCTCTATAAATTCACGGAAAATATCCAGAATTTCATTTCTTACAATCGGATCAAGCCCACTTGTTGCCTCATCCAGAATTAACAGTTTGCTCCCATGAGACAATGCAGTTGCAATAGACAGCTTCATTTTCATTCCTTTCGAGAGCTCCTTAACTTTCTTTTCAAGTGGTACTTCAAACCGCATAAGATATCCTAAGAAAGTTTCTTCCTCCCATGTATGATAAATATTATTCATGATTTTGCAGATATCCTGTACCTTCAATTCTTTGGGAAAATTACATTCATCAAATACTACTCCCACCTGCTCCCTGTAACTTACTTCCTGTTCCCCCGGCACTACCTTATGCCCAAGAACCTCTATTTCCCCCTCTTCTACCGGCATAAGCCCTAACAGTGCCTTAATGGTGGTACTCTTCCCTGCTCCATTTTCTCCCACAAAGCCCACGATTGTCCCCTTCGGAATTTGAAAGCTTAAATGATCCAAGTAAAACCCCGCATATCGTTTCGTCAAATTTCTTACCTCTATTGCATTTTCTGATTTCATGTTTCGTCCCGTTCCTTTCCCATGTTCTTCTACTATTTATGCTTCCTGATATATAATTGTAAGAATCTCCTCAACCTCTTCTCTGCTGATACCGCTTTGTCCTGCAAGGGAGACAGCGGCAGAAAGCAGTCCCTCTACCTGCTTAAGTTTTTCTTCTCTAAGGAGTCTGGTGTCTGCAGCACGCACAAAGCTACCTTTCCCAATAACAGTTGTTATAAATCCATCCCTCTCCAGCTCCTCATAAGCTCTCTTCGCTGTAATCACACTAATACGAAGTTCCTTCGCCAGTGTGCGCATGGAGGGAAGCGCATCTCCTTCCTTTAATTGCCCAGTCATAATCATGTTCTTCACTTGTCCCGTAATTTGTTCATAAATGGGCTTATCACTTGAATTGCTGATAATAATGTTCATATTGATCTCCACATTTTCCTATTAAAATATTATCTAAAATAAAATATCCTAAAAGACTTCCCTACGCATCTATATATTGTATATATCATGTATATACAATAATGTCAATATAATCTATCAGAAGAACATTTGCCAAAAAGCGCACTAATAAGGCGCATCTACTTTACTGGATGCGCCCTGCAAATATGTTTACACACATATCAAACTATGTAGTTTATAAATACAGTAGTGGAATAATCTGCAAAGGCTTCTCCACAAACGTAACTGCCCCTGCTTCTTCCTGCTCCTGCCTGGTACGGAATCCCCAGGCTACTGTAATACAATCCATTCCGCTGTTTGCCGCTGTTGCAATATCTACCTCTGAATCTCCCACGTAGACGGCCCGTTCTCTTGGAATTTCCAGCCTTCGAAGTGCCTCAAACACTGTGTCAGGCGCAGGCTTTTTACGTATTCCCTCTCTTGCACCAATTGCCACATCTGTATAGCTTTGAAAATATTGCTCACTCAACGCATCCACGCCCTCCTGAAGCTTATTGGATACAATTGCCATCTGAAATCCCTGTTTTTTAAGCTCTGTCAAGAGTTCAGGAATTCCGGCATAGAGTCCGGTTTGGTCATTACAATGAATACAGTAATGATCTTTAAATGCTTCAAATACCTTCTCTGTTTCTTCTGCTCCGGTTCCATCAGGCACCGCCAGCTCAATCAGACGCTGTACCCCATTTCCAACGAAATGACGTATCTCCTCCATTGTGCGTAATGGCATATGAAATACCTCTAATGCAAAATTGACACTGTTTTTCAGATCTTCTAAGGTATCAAGCAAAGTTCCATCCAGATCAAAAATCACCGCATCATATTTTTTTGTCTTCATTTTTGTGCTGTTCATATCTGTTTCCTCTTTAACTCCAATTTTCTACGTACAACAATAAAACATATTATATGCGCAAATGCTGTAACTGCCCATGTTACAGGATAGGAAATATATAATGTCCGCAATGTTCTGTCCCACTGAAAAACGGTATAAATCCATACTACCCTCAATGCACATGCGCCAAGAAGCGACACGATCATAGGCATCACCGCATATCCAAGCCCCCTGATACTTCCTACCAGAACATCCATAATACCACATATAAAGTAAGTTGTACAGATAATGACAATTCTTTGCAATCCATAACTGATCACCTCCGGATCAGAAGAATAAAGGCTTAAAATCTGCTTTCCAAAAAATACAGCGCTATTCCCCATGATTAACCCAATAGCGGTCACAAACAAAAGGCATTCTATCAGAATTTTATTAATCCTGTCATAGCGTTTTCCTCCCAAATTTTGTCCCGTAAAGCTTACTGCGGTCTGATGAACCGAATTCATGGCAGTATAAACGAATCCCTCCACATTACTTCCCGCTGTATTTCCAGCCATGGCAACAGCTCCAAAGGAATTAACGGAGGACTGAATCAACACATTGGAGATAGAAAAAAGCGAACCCTGTATTCCTGCCGGGAGTCCAATAGCTGCAATTTTACTGAATTTATGCCAATCCATATGAAGCTTTTCAAGTTGAAGCTGAAAACATCCATCACTGCACATCAGACATCTTACAATCAATGCCGCAGATATACATTGTGACATTACCGTAGCCATTGCTACACCTGCAACACCCATATGAAAAATAATTACAAATCCTAAATTCAGAATCACATTAATTACCCCTGCAATGCTAAGATAAAAAAGTGGTCTTCTGGTATCTCCGATTGCACGAAGAATTGCACTGCCAAAGTTAAAAAGTAACATGACCGGCATCCCCAAAAAGAAAATACGCATATAGAGAACCGAATGATCTATCACGTTTTCCGGTGTATCCATCATAATAAGCAGTGGTCTTGCAGATACTATTCCTATTACCGCAAGAAGAATTCCACCAGTTACACTGATTAGAATAGCTGTATGAACAGTGCGGCTTACCTCTTCCTCCTGTCTAGCGCCATAGTATCTGGCAACCAATACATTTGCTCCTACAGACAACCCTATAAATAAATTTACCAGGAGATTAGTCAGTGCTCCAGTAGAACCCACTGCCGCAAGTGCTTCATTTCCGGCAAATTGCCCAACAACCACCACATCAGCGGCATTGAACAAAAGCTGCAAAATACCGGAAAGCATAAGCGGCAAGGTAAATAATAAAATCTTACCAAACAAAGGACCATTACACATATCAATTTCATAGGATTTTCTTGCTTTCACACTTTTTCCCTTTCTGCATAAAATAGTAAAAGAAAATTTAGTTGAGAGGTTCTTATGGCTACAGTTGTTTTAGATGCGGGGCATGGTGGGTCTGATTTCGGGGCAACCTATCTTGGTCGTATGGAGAAGGATGACAATTTGAGGCTTACGCTGGCCGTAGGGCGCATTCTTGAAAATGCCGGAGTGAATGTCATCTATACCAGAACCGGAGATGTTTATGAGTCTCCTGCCGAAAAAGCCGCCATCGGAAATGCCGCGGATGCTGACTATTTTGTTTCTATACACCGCAATTCAAGCCCCTATGACAATCAGTACACTGGGATAGAGTCTCTAGTCTACGACAAATACGGTGCTGCTGCTCGAATGGCAGAAAATATCAATCAGCAACTGGTTAATGTAGGATATGTGAATCAGGGGGTCAATGAGCGAAAGAATTTAGCCGTTCTTCGCCGCACAAACATGCCAGCTGTACTGGTGGAAGCCGGCTTTATTAATACAGACCGTGACAACATGCTTTTTGACAGCCGATTTAACGAAACCGCCCAAGCCATCGCTGATGGTATACTAATGTCACTTCCTCCCTCTTAGGTATTCATTCTAAAACCTGCTGTATACCTACTCCTTATAGCAGATATACAACAGGTTTTCTCTTTTTCACACTTCCTATGCGTTTAAAGCTTCTACAGTTTCTCCTCCAGCTCTACCAAAGAAGCATAGCCATAAAGAGATGCTGTGTTTGCCATTATCATTTTCGCCAGATTTTTATCCTCCCTGCAGAGCTGTGCAATAAATCTTCCATACAAATCTAATGTCTGATCAGAATAAGTAGATAATTCTCCTCTTAAATAAGTTTCATAAGAGGTATTAAACATATTGTCTTCTGAAGTATGAATGCTCCTTGCATTTCCCGCTGCCTTTGGATATTCCTTTGCGAAATCCTCCATCCAGCCCACCTGAATCTTTACGATTTCCTCTATAATCTCTTTTTTTACCTCTGGCAACTCCGGCAGGGAATCCTTAATCTGTGCATATTTTAATGGTGCTGCGCTTTCCATCATCCTGCCATACTTCTCAGTAATCAGATTCCAGCCTTTATCATTTGCATTGTGAAAATCCGAAATATAGCTCTTTAGCATCTCTACTGTCCATGTATAATACTGGCTCTTTCTCATAATGGAGAAGGTATTCCAATCATCCTGACAGTCTGCCCTGCCACCTTCATTTTCCACTTTATCAAATGCCTCCCATTCCAAAGACACCAGTTCATTTACAAGCGCTGCCTTAAAAGAATCGTCCTTCTTTTCTTTCTCCGGAATACTTCTTAAAATATTGTCGGTATGATGGTCCAAATAATTGTCCTCTCCACTGGTAAGCCCTTGCTTTTTCATCTCCGCAATAATCAAAGCAACGATAACCTCAATAGTCTGTGGAATACGCTCATCTCCCGTAGGTAATTCCACCAATGCATTTAATATTTCCTGGATTTCTTTCAAAACCGTTAATCTTCCCATTCCCTTATGCATCCACTTATAAAAAGGCGCATAGGTGCGGTTGAGTAAGTATACCATAGCCATTGTATGCTTCATAAATTCTGAAAGTGCAATTGCTGCCGTAACCTTCTCACCACGTCCAAACATTCGGGAATAGTTATACTGACCGGACTGTGCCATCAGTGCTGCTTCTCTTGCAATCTTTTTGATCCGAACCTCCTCAGGATAATAAGCCAAAATGCCTTTCCGAATTCTCGTAAATTCTCCCAAATCATCTCGGAACACCTTACCATTTACCGCAGTAGCAAGCCTATAGTCATCTAAAAACAGCCACTGATTCTGGGTGGTGGGCATATCCTTAATCCCAATCAGACTTTCATAAAAATCTCCGATGCGGAATACCCCCACTCTCTTCTGTGCCTTCAATGTTGTAAAACGGGTAATTCCCATATAGGTAGAAGGAAGTTTGTCATAAGCGCTTTGTAGTGCCTGCCCAATCTCATCATATACGGAATCAGTAAGCCACAGACAAAAGCCCGGTCCAAAATCATGATCTCTGGATACCTGATCATCAAACCCAAAGCACTCTGAACCTTCTCCTACCAGTCCCACGGCAATCATCTGCTCATATTCAGGAAACTGCTCATGTATCATGGGCTTTCCAAATTCCTCATAAAAGGCTTCGCATAATTCCATTCCGTTTTTAAACTGTCTGTTCTTTACAGGTAAATTCTGCAATTTTTCTGTCACTGCATTTAAGTTCTGCAAAGTAATTTCATACGCCTTGCTTTTACCCATATTTCGCTCTATCTCATGCAGTGCCAGCTTATAATATCGTGCCGACTCCTCCAGATTTCCTGCCAGATACTGGGCTTCACCCATAGCGGATAAGGCGCCGCTATAGTGATAATCACGGTCTTCATCCATCTCAAAAATAGAAAAGGCTTTCATCAAATTGTCAATTGCTTCCTGATACCTTCCAAGCTTAAGCTGTGATGCCGCCAGGTTCGTATAAGTGACTGCCACTTCTATTCTGGCTCCTTCATACATGGATGCAATGCCAAGTGCCCGTTCCAGACAGTCACAGGCGCTCTCATAGTCTCCCATTTCCTGAAACAAAAGGCTCATATTGTTATAGAGACTGGCATATCTGAAATCCGTCTGTGCCAGATTTTTCTCATAGATACCTCTGACCTCCTGATAATAGGTCATAGACTCCCGCAACAATCCTGCTGCTCTGCAGGCATTTGCCACATTCAGCAGAGTAGTTGCATAAGCAACCGTTCCATTCAACCCTAATTCATCCATCAGCACAAGCACCTGCCTGCATGCCGCTATGGATTTATCAAATTCTCCGGTCTCCCGATAATGTCCGATAATTTCATTTAACAGCGTAATCAGTGCACTCGTATCGCCTTCTGCCGACGCTTCGTCAATTTTCCCAAGCAAAAAGCCTTCCACCTGTGCAACCTTGTGCTGGGCAAACAACCCATCCAGTTGTTCCAAAACCTGTTCAATATTCATAACACATACCTCCATTTCAGTCTGAAACTCACTGCTTTATCATGTCATCAAAAAATTACAGATTTCTTCTTCCCGCCTCATAGCTTCCTCATAGCCGTGCTGATAATATTCCATCAGCGTATCAACATTGGATTCGTTATTACTCACTGTCATCCTAGAAGGTCTGAACACTAAAGCCCTTCCTTCCTTTTCCATGCGCTCAATCTCATCAAGACAGGCATTATATTTTTGGTTTCTTCCTGCCACTGTCTTGATAAATTGTGGATATCGATGATACACAAACCTGAGCAACATCATATAAAAATGCCTATATTTCTTTCGGTAATCAGATTTTCTGGTAAGGATGATTACCACCTTTTCCCATCCCTCCTCGATTACTCTGGAAATTGGAAGTGCATCTGCCATTCCTCCATCCAGCATTGGAATACCATTTATATGACTGATTTTTGAAATAAAGGGCAGCGAATTAGCTGCACGGCAAATTTTCCAGAACTGTTCTTCCGACTCAAACTCATCATAATAGACGCTTTCGCCAGTATGACAGTCTGTGGTATTGATCAGAAACCGCTTTGTTGAATTGCAAAAGGTTTTAAAATCAAAAGGAGCAAGTTTCCTTGGAACTACGTCAAACAAATAGTCCATATCAAAAAAAGTACCTTTTTTCATAAATGTGGCAGGTCCCATGTATTTTTCCTGTTCCAGCGGCTTAATCACCGCATCCACCAGTCTACCCCTTTGCCCTGAAACATAATTCATACCTGCATAAGCACCTGCAGAAACAGCCAGTACGTTAGGCACTTCAATCTTCTTTTCCATAAAGAAATCCAGCACTCCTGCAGCAAAGACACTCCTCATGGCACCACCCTCTATCATGATGCCTGTTTTCCTAGTTATTAATTGATTTTCCACCTATGTATCCTATCTTTTCCCTCATTTGTTTATTACTAATTATACTGCTTTCCACATTTTTTTCAAGCATCACCAGACCTTTGCTTACTATCGCAAAAGACAGAACCCTCTATGTTGCAAGAGAAGTTCTGTCTTATTATCTGCTTTTCATGTTATTTCAATAGATGTCTTTATTATTTCTCCGGAGCCGGAATCTGCTTGTCTGTTTCCAAAATATGTGTTATCAACCAATCAGTCAAATACTTTAAAATATTATCAACTACAGCTTCCTGATCCTCAAACTCATCATCTATACCATCAAGATTCTGTTCTTCAATCCAGGAAATGAATGCCTGATGCTGCATCTTCTGGGTAAAAAGCTTCTTATACCCAATAGACTGCATGTATTCTTCCTCATGTGCAAAATGCATTTCTGTATAATCCTTTAACTCTTCAAACAAACTCTTAATCTGATCATATTTATCAGGAATAAACTCTGCATTTTTCAGCTGATAGGTTTCCTCTGCAATTTCAAACAGCCTTGTGTGTTCCTTGTCAATCAGTTCAATTCCTGTTAAATATTCATCCTTCATCTCGTACATATCACACACCTCTTTTCATATTTTTTATATTATATCATTAAAAAAAAATAGTGTAAAGCCCGTGCAATTCTTTTAATTCATTAAATATTTATTAACCTGCATCACTTTTTTAGGATAATTACAATTTTTCTTTTTTCCCCCGTCAAACATGATATAATACTCTTAAATCAACCTGAAAGGAGTTTTATTATGGAAATTTCCAATGCAATTAAATATGTAGGAGTCAATGACCACAATATTGATTTATTTGAGGGACAATACATCGTTGAAAACGGAATGGCTTATAACTCTTATGTGATTCTGGATGAAAAGGTTGCTGTATTTGACACTGTTGATGCAGGGTTTACAGGAGAATGGTTAACTAATCTTAAAGGGACTTTGGATTCTCGCCAGCCTGACTATCTGATTGTTCAGCATATGGAGCCGGATCATTCTGCAAGCATCGCTTCATTTACAGAAGCTTACCCTGATACTATCATTGTTGCTTCTGCAGCCGCCTTTAATATGATGAAACAGTTTTTTGGCACCGATCTTTCTTCTGAAAAGTTGGTTATCAAAGACGGTGACACCCTCTCTTTAGGCAGTCACACCCTGACCTTTCTTTCCGCACCGATGGTTCATTGGCCTGAAGTTATGGTTACATATGACAGTCTTGATAAGGCACTCTTCTCTGCAGATGCTTTCGGCAAGTTCGGTGCGCTGGATGTGGACGAGGACTGGGCATGTGAAGCACGCCGTTATTATATTGGCATTGTAGGGAAATATGGCATGCAGGTGCAGACCCTGTTAAAGAAGGTCTCTGGGCTTGATATTCAAACCATCTGTCCACTCCATGGTCCTGTTTTGCAAGAAAACCTTGGTTATTACCTGAATCTTTACCAAATCTGGTCTTCTTATGAAGTCGAGACAGAAGGAATTTTCATTGCTTATACGTCAGTTTACGGTCATACGAAAAGGGCTGCTGAACTGCTGGCTGAAAAGCTCCGCACGATGGGCTGTCCCAAGGTTGCAATTGCAGATCTTGCAAGAGAGGATATGGCAGAATGTGTAGAAGATGCCTTCCGCTATGGAAAGCTTGTACTCGCTACTACTACCTATAATGCAGGTATCTTCCCTTTTATGAGAGAATTTATCAGTCATTTGACTGAACGCAATTTCCAGAACAGAACCGTTGCATTTATTGAGAATGGAAGCTGGGCTCCTACCGCTGTCAGAACCATGAAAGCACTTTTGGAACCCTGTAAAAATCTTACTTATATCGAAAATGAAGTACAAATCAAATCTGCTTTAAACGAGGAAAGTATGCGCCAGCTTGATGCTCTTGCCACAGAACTTACGAAA
>CAMBLS010000074.1 GCA_945868485.1 uncultured Lachnospiraceae bacterium
TCATTGTCATCTGTAACCGGCATATGAGATAAGGGTCCCTGTTCACCATTAATCTCTGGAACCACAACATCCTCTGTGCTCTCATCCATCATCAGCTTGGTCTGTAATTCCATCTGTTCCTTGAAATCAGCGGCCTGACCACTGGTTATATATTCCAGACTGCTAAAAGTGCTTCCACTTCTGATTTCACCTTTAAATAAAATTACAGCAATCAGACAAAGAATTATTCCCGGTACGACTATTCTGCAATGAAACTCTTCGCTGGTAGTCTTTATTCTGGGTACAACTTTCCCTGCAACAATAAGCATGATTGCAAATGTGCATAACAAAAATACCAGAAAATTCGTATTATCCACTCCCTTAGATACACTTACACCTGCATAAATTTCCGGTGCCTGCATGGCACAATAAAGACAGCACAATGCCGCAAATCCCCAAAATGGGTGACGCAATACAAAGCATTCTTCTTTATGATTCCTGATGCTTTCTCTTAAAAATACCTCAAAAACAATTAGGAAAATAATAAATAAACCTACAAATACAAGCGGCTTTTCTTTAAGATATTCTCCAACTGTTGCAATCCCCTCAACAAAGGACATGCCAATGGTCTTTATCCCTTTTGCAACTGAGAAGCCAAACTCTTCGCCTCCCCTTACCTTATTTCCCGGTGCTTTCATACTGATTATCAACCCTATCATTTCTAAAAAGATGGGGATTAGCAGTAAAAAAATATGCTTATTCTTCCCTTTACAATAATTAATAATTCCTGCATAAACTGCAATAATTAATGCAAATAAGGCTGCCTGATAATTAGAACCGCCGAGAAATACCATGAGAATTATAATACCGGTCAGATATCTTATCTTATATTCTTTTCCATAACATATCAGCAGATAAATTAAAAGCTGACACATTGTAAATGGCAACATGTAATGTACTGTTCCATTATACCAGAAAATTGATGCTCTGGTATTTGGTATAAACTCAATACTGATAATCAGAAAAATAATGGTGACTAAACAACAGCTCCATACATCCATTGATAATTCCTTGTGCAGAACTTTGTTAAACAGCAAAAAAGTACTCCCAATCCATAAAAAAAGCATCAAAAATACTACAATCACATAAGCATGTTCATGAAACACTTCCGGCTGAAGAGAAAAAACAAAAATACTGAACCATGTTCCCTGCCATGTATAGTAATAATGCTTCACTGTTCTCCCCGCCGCTTCCATTACTTTCAAAAGAGAACCAGTTGTTACCCATGCCTCTCTTGTAAAAATTCCATACCCATAATCATCTCCCGTTGCACGATTTACAAATGATAAGTAGCAAATCGGAAGGAGTAAAAAGATAAATCCAACAATTGCCATCCATGATATATTTTTAAGTGACAATAGATTGCATATTTTCCGATATATTTTCTTTATTACTCTCTGGCTTTCCAACTCTACTTACCTCGCATTCCTACATCATTATTTTTTAGGTATAACCCTTCCAAACATGATACAATCGCAAATAAATCTCCGGCCAATGCATAAACAATGTAGCCTTTATTCCATATCCTGCCGGCAAATTTTCTTTTACCCCTGGCCGCCTTAATGCCTCTTTTACTATTTTTCTACATTCTTCTGTGTACCTCTGATACTGCTTTCTGTCCTTGGAAGAAAGTCTGGATATTTTTCCCGCCACCAGAATTGCAGATACTGCAAGAATTGCTTCTATCTGGGGTATACAGTCCGAAAAATCTCTCCTGATAACCTCTGTTGCCAGTTTCCAGCTTTTTACTTCATCCATATACGCCGGCACAAAAGGACGCAATGTCACACCATTTTCATTGATTCTATAGTAATATCCCTTATAATCTGTAATCGTTATACGATTCAATTTCGGCAGAAGATCCACCAGAAACATCATGTCCTCGCCTATCGTAAGCTCACTCCTGAAATCAATCCCTTCTATCACAGTTCTTCTGTATAAGACACCCCAGCAATGAGTATGCTGCCTCAACAAATAATCTGACACATAGGTTTCCCGATCAACTGTTTTGACCACGTTTTCCTTATCCTTAGAGAGGACTGCTAATGGATCACCATTCCATCTATGGTATCCGCAGGATACCATGTCGCTATTTTCCTTTTGGAGATATTCCACCAGTGTTTCAAACATCTGATCATCCAGCTTGTCATCGGCATCTACAAAGGTTATATATTCCCCCCTGCTTTGTACAATTCCTTCATTTCGTGCACCAGAAACCCCTTTACTGTTTCTACTGATAAGACGTATTTTATCATCTTCTGCCGCCAGCTTTTTTACAACCTCTGTAGTTCCATCAGTAGACTGATCATCCAGCACAAGAATTTCTAATTCTTTCCACGTCTGTGCCAGAACACTCTCTATACATTCCTCAATCCATGCTACACCGTTGTAAACAGGGATAATCACGCTGACCATATCCTTTACCATACCAGCAGTTTCCTCCTATCAAGCTATCAAAGCAATTGTGAAAGCAATTCCCCTCCCTGTGCAGCACGCTCCTTATATTCAGGCATAATCTTTTGCAGATGACTGCGTTGCTCTTTTTCATGTTCCTTCAGCCATTCAAAGGCTGTAAGCAATTCTTCTCTTTTTTGAAGACTCTGTACAGGAAGTACATAATTTTCAGCTGTGCCGAACAGATCTGTGGCTATTCCTCTTGCCTTTACGGAATATCCTACTACCAATGTAGGTACGCAGGTAGAATATGCAGCAATTGTTGCATGAGTTCTGGCACCGATGAACATACAGCATCTGCTGATATATCCCTTTAACTCTGGTGCTGACGTATCTTCAACCTGTACTATGCGTCCTGTGTCTGCAAATGCATCATACAATTCTTTCATCGGTTTTCTGTCATCACCTCCGGTCCATACCACATGGGGAATCAGGGCAACACTTAAATCGGTGGTGTCCAAGATATGATTAATCAGAGCCTTGTAGTTCTCCATGGTAATTCCGGATTTCGTTTCGTTTTCCACAATCATGGGACTGACATTAATTCCTACCATCTTTCCCTCTATCCAGTTTCCCGGTAACGCCAGGCACTGTGTTTCAAGTAAAAACGCAGGATCGGGGCATAAATAAACATTTTGATCTACTCCTGCTGCTTTCAATGCCTCGTAGGTAATACTTTCCCTTGCCACAATCATGTCATAACGCTTCATGTCTTCTACTATTTCTGTCGACTTCAGAATTTTCGGCTCAATAGAGCAGCCATAAAGAATCGTCTTGGCACCGCTCCTATGAAACATCCTGTTGCTCATAATCAGACGTTCCAGCATATTCTCATAGCAGTAATTATCTCCTCCAATGGAGATATTCAATTTTCTTGTATTTTTTCCACAGACAGCGCTATATCGATAACGCATGTAGCATTCGGGATCGTGAAAAAGCTTCCGCCACATATAATACCATGTATGAATCAGCACATTCTTTTCCACCTGTTTTTCCTGAATGATTTCACTGCACAGTGCAGGCAGAGAGTATTTTTCATCCTCAGCTTTTCTGCTGGAAACCAAAACTGCCGGTTTTGGGAGCATTTTAATCAGGCTGTTGGCAATTGCCTCACACCCATGATTATCACTGCCTGCATGCATATATAGTACAATCTTATCATCCTTCATAGGAGCTCCCTTCTCACGTCATTTCCTGTTTTCTGATCATCTTGCATAATACAGCAGCATTGCCCCTCGAAGTAAACTGATCATAAGATGATTGGGATGCTTCAGCACTGCATATAATAGCTTATTTGACATCTGTTCTACTGTTATTGGTGACCTTTTTACAATTCCCCTGATTTCAGGCATTTTGCAGATCTGCCTGATATTTTTACGAT
This sequence comes from uncultured Lachnospiraceae bacterium, assembly GCA_945868485.1. Lineage (GTDB taxonomy): Bacteria > Bacillota > Clostridia > Lachnospirales > Lachnospiraceae > Suilimivivens. The sequence goes on from CAMBLS010000074.1 coordinate 3,875, forward strand.
ATCCTTTCGGGTTTCCTCTTGCCTCATTTTTTAATACAAGAAGCAGCATATGAACATGTTCTTGTTCAGCCTTCTTTCGCATATCTTCTTTCTCTTGCGGTAGATATTTGGCTTCAATGATTCTGTCTATTGCAGCTTTAAGCAGCTGCATATTCTGAAACATGGTTTGATCATATCCATGTACAATTGAAGTCTCCACATATCGATAATGATAATATGCCTTGTGATTCATGATGATCAGCCGCTGACAGTCCAGCAATGCCGGAATTACCATCAGCGAATCATCCCCCATTCTTACGTCTTTATCGCAGAATTGAAGATTTTGGATGACCAGCTCTCTGGAATACAGCTTCATGCAACGGGAAAAGGATACCTTCCTGTTTTCCTCTCCCAAAAGCTGGTACCGAACCTTCTCCTTAAGCTGATTCCCTGTATATTCTCCCGGTTCCAATCCCTGCCAAATGTATTGCTGTCCCTTTTGTTCCTTTTCTATCACATAATCACAGGCAACAATTTCCTTGGATTCTCCATTAAGACAATCCACCATTTCTTCAATCATGCGAGAATCCACCCAGTCATCACTGTCCATAAAATTCAAGTATTCCCCGGTAGCTTCCAATGCCCCCCTTGTCCAGGTTGAAGTGACGCCCCCATTTTCCTTGTGGATTACCCGGATTCTTTCATCCTGACTCGCCAGTTCATCGCAGATGCTTCCACTGTTGTCTTTTGACCCATCATTTACCAATATAATTTCAAGATTTCTGTAGGTTTGACCGATGAGGCTTCCAATGCTTTTATACAGGTAAGCCTCTGCATTATATACCGGTACTATTATGCTTATTTTATATTTTTCATTCAAGTCAATAATCTCCGATTTCTTTATAGAACCCTACTAAAGCTTCCACATTGCGGTTTACATCGTAGTTGTTTATGATTCTGATGCGGGCATTTTGTCCCATTTTCCTGCGTTGCTCTTCATCCTTAAGCAGTTTAATCAGTTCATCTGCCAGTGTATTTGCATCTTTTGGGGGGAGAAGTATACCTGTTACATCTGACTCCTTTCCCATAATCTGCGGAATACCGCCTACCGCCGAAGCTGCCACGCACATCCCCGCCGCCATTGCTTCCAACAGGGATATGGGCTGTCCTTCAAACCATGTGGGCAATACAAAGATACTACATTCTTGAAACAACGCTTCCCTTTCTTTCTCTGAAATCCAGCCCGGACATAAAACCGTCTCTGAAAGTGCCCTTGTCTTCTCCTTTAAAGCTTCATTTCCTTCTTCCCACACGCCTCCCAAAATCAGCTTAAAATCCTGAATCTGCTTCTGTATGACAGGCACTGCTTCCAGTAGCTCTCCAATTCCTTTTTCCTTACACAATCGCCCCAAAAAGAGGACTTTGTGGCTGCTGTAATCTTGCTTCTCTTTAGTCGGAATGACAATTCCATTCTGAAGTACATGAATCTTATCCTCATCCACAATTTCCGAAAAGAATTTTTTCCAGCTTTCGGACAGCACCAAAAATATATTCGCTCGATTTAAAGATTTTTTTATATTTGTGCGCTGCTTTTCACTGCATCGTTCATAATAAAAACCTTCAAAATCTCCACCATGCTCATGGATGATAATTTTTTTTCTAAACAACCATGCTGTATCAATAAAGATTTTCTTCCGATAACAGCTGGCATCTGCAGCCATGTTTACATGCAAAATGTGATATGATGGGAGTGCAAAAAGGAACGTAATGTAGGCAAGCATTGCCTGTATCAGTTTCCGCACTTTGCTTCCATCAACCATAGTCGCTATATATTTTAATTTGATCTGCTGATCCAATCCTGCAGCATAGTAATTGTTAACTACTGCCGACACACCACCATGAACACTCCTGGCAGGACCAATCATCAACACCTTCATTTCTTTCTGACCACTCATTTTATCTGGACCCTCTCCCGGCAATCACGACCCATACTGTACGCAATAAAATCTTAATATCCAGTGTAAGAGACCATCCATCTATATATTCCAGATCATACTTTACCACATCATCAAAGTTTTCTATTTCACTTCGCCCGCTGACCTGCCATAATCCGGTAAGTCCCGGTGTCATGCTGATACGACGACGATAATACTGGTTATATTTCTCGAATTCATCCTCTGTGGGAGGTCTGGTCCCCACCAGGCTCATATCACCTTTAACCACATTGTAGAACTGTGGGAGTTCATCAATGCTGGTCTTCCTGATAAACTTTCCAACCTTAGTAATACGGGGATCATTTTCCATCTTAAACATAAGCCCCTGCATTTCATTCTGCTTTTCAAGCTCTTTTTTTCGTTCTTCTGCATCTATATACATGGATCGGAATTTATAAATTTTAAACCTCCGTCCGTTTCTCCCAATCCTAATCTGAGAAAACAGAACCGGTCCCGGTGAGTCCAGCTTGATTGCAATGGCAACAAAGGGAAAGAATACCAGCGTAATCAGCATTCCTACAAGCCCACCTACAATATCCATCACTCGCTTAATTAAGAGTCTCTTATAGCTGCTTTGAAATCTGGTATAGGTCAGTACCGAATAACCGCCAAAATCGTCTACCTTGCTCCTCTCCCCATGAGTACCCGGGAGTTCCAGGCAGTAGTGACAGTTGACACCCATCTCGTCAAAGCCATTCAGGATTACCTGAAGCTGCTTCTGGGTGATTTCCGGTGCATAGATGAACACCTCATCCATCGCCATTAAGGTTACATCTTCCATAAATCCAGCTTTCACCGGCATCACGGATAGTCCCTCTATTTCTTCTCCTTCTTCACAGTCAGTGCATGCAATCCCAATAATCTGATAACTGATTTCCAAATTGTCTTTCAATCGTTTTACTACCTCAGCTGCCATCGATTTCTGGGTAATAACTAGCACTTTGATTCTGGAAAGATCCGACTGAAAATGCATCTGCATTCCTTTTTTAATCACCAGATGAATTGCCAGTGTAAGTGCAACATTGATGACCGGGAAATATACCATAACAAGTCTTGAGAAAACATCTGCCCATTTTAAGAAATACATAATCATCTGTACCACTAACAGCATAATGGCATTGCATTTGATAATTTCATAGACTTCTTTTCGGATACTCCTTTTTAAAAAGTTCCTGTTCCAGTCTATAAAAAAGGTATACACGGTACAGACCAACAAGAAAACAAGACACACCTGAAAGTGTATCTCTTTATCACCCATATCTTTAAAATTACCAAATCGAATGTAGGTTGCCAGGGTAAAAGAAATTACGATTGCAACCAAATCCGCAAACCAAAGCCCGTAGACTTCAACAACCTTGTTTTTCTGGTTCATTCTGCACCTCGTTTTACTTTTCGCACTGCCTTCCTGCAAAAACGTTTAACCCTCATAAGTATCTTTGTATAAATCTTTCTGACGCTACTCACAGGCGGCATAATCAGATATCTGTATTCCTCAATGTGCTCAAGCAGATATTCCGGATAACTCTCATCTACTTCAACTCGCTCGAATCTGGCATTTCTTCCAAAGATATCCTGCCCCAAAATTAATCTGTCACGGACTTCTGCCAATGTATCCCGGTTATTATATTCCTGATGAGCCGCCGCAACCACTTTTGTCCCAATGCGCTTAGATACATCCGTTTCCTGCCTGCTGCCCATGTATCCAAAGTGCCAGCCTCCCTCTGCTACTCGCACTGCATTTGATGCGCTGGTGGAAGCCTCCCGCATTTCAATAATGCCCTTTTCTGGAATGCTCTTTTTGCTAAAAACCTTGGTTCCTAGCCACATCCGCCTCTCCACTCCGGGAAAATCCCCTGTAATAGAAAGCAGGTTCCCCGACATTTCTTCCATATTGATATAACAGTAAAACATTCTCTGTGCCAAATGATAAATCTTGTCCGGATCAAATTCTGCAATAATCTCCTTCAAGACCTTAGGATTTGGAATTTCGTCCGCATCACTCAGGATAATCACATCCTTATCAGTGGCATCCTCAAGTCCCTTTATCAACGCATTTTTCTGATATTTATCCCTCTCATGGGTTGAAATATCTACTGGCGAATCATCTACCACAATATATTCAATTTTGGGCAGGAACTCCCGAAACATTTCCTTATTTTTTTCAAAGCAAAGCTCCTTGGGCTGCCCTGAAAAGGTAACCGTTGATTCTTCAATAATAAACCTGTACACAATATGATCCAATATATGAAGCCGCAGTTTTAAAATATCCAATTCATTAAAAAAGGGAATACAATCATATACCATTTTTACAACCTCATTTTAAGTTTCTCCAGAACAGAAATGGTCTTACCACGCTTTTAAACTTCAGCCATCTTCTGGTCCATGGGTTCTGAAACTGTGGATACTGGCTATTTCTTCCACGCCATTTATGAAATACAAAAGGTGCATCCACCTCCATAACCTCCGGCACAGGATGCTCATGTCCAAACTGAGCAGCCACCTCCACAGGTGCAAATTTCATACCTGCTTCCTCAAACCTGTGCTTATTCATACAACAGAGGAAGGTATCCTCATTATACAATCCCTCTTTGTCTCTTTCCCATTTAAGTCCAACCTTCTTAGGAAAATCCAAGAATCTCTTGCTTCTAAGTGATACGCTGTTTCCCACCCTGCACAGGTTCCCATGAATATCATAATAGCTGTGTTTCGTTCCCTCTTCCGGTATGGGCCATGGCGAACCAATATAATCATAATCAAAAAACTGATCCTGCCATTTTTCGGGATGCACTACAAACCCATCATAATGAACCAAAAGCACATAATCGGTATTAATATAATCTCCCAGTTCATAGGCGATCTTATAATTAAAACAATCAATATCTGTCAATCGGGAAGTATGCTTATAAGTAATTGTTTTGGGCAATGTAATCGGTCTTCTATGCGTAATCAAAACCACTTCGCCAAACTCTATTCCCTGCATACTGTATTCCAGCGCCTTAATGGTTTCATAAATTTTTACACTGGTCATTGCTGCTAACGTCACATTAGGGAGCTGCAGCTTCTGATTTTTACTTTCTGCCATCTTAAACCTCATATATCATGTATAACTATATTATACTTTAATATTCAAAATAAGCTTCAGCTTTCGTCTGATACTGCGCCAAATTCTTATACTCTTATATGCACCATAGCGCACCCTGCTTTTCAATCTTTCCCACTGTAAAGCTAACCCTTCGGGATGAACATTCAACTTGCGGTATAAAGAAGATGACTGCTTATACTGTTCCAATTCTTTCAGACATTCTTCCCATGTAAAAATTCTGCCATGCCTGTCCTGATAATGCCAGCCTTCATAAATATTCTGTTCCGATGCCCAATAACCATTCGACACATTATGTCTCGCCCAGTATTTAGGTGCAAGTATATATTTAACTGTAGTACTGGTAAACGCTGGGAAATAAGCAAAGGATGAGTTAGCAAGCAGCAAATATTTTGCATTCTTAATAATGGAATAATCCTTCGCAAGATCAAAATTATAAGCGGGAATTCCCGGCAAAATCTTACTTGCTTCCTTTACATCATTTGTAATAATCATAAATTCCATATTCGGATTAATTTTTTTCATATTCCGAATACCATCTTTCCAATACTTTTTCCTTAAATAAAGTTCTGGATTATCCAGGTAATCACTACATCGAAGATGGATGATACATAAATTATCTCTGCAATACTCCATGCAGTCATACTCTTCCTTCACCTTCAGCCATTGCCTGATTTCATCCTTATGGCTGATATAGTAACGTTCCGCCTGCATATTTCCATAAAGAAGTGTATTATCTGCAGGATGCAACATTTTTTCATCCACACCTGTCACATAACACCCATGTCTCAAATCATGTTTGGAGTTTCCCACATATATACGGTCTTCCTTTTCATTGTATACCTGATTGTAATCCTCCTTTTTAGAGGGTACTCCATAATCTAAATCCATAAAATACATACCGCAATCGCTATGTATATTATTAGCTACTGTTTCGCTTCCCAAAATGCTAAAAGGCAAATGGTTATCCATAGCGATACACCTTGTTGCAACATAGCAGAATAACTGATTTCCAAGTCCCTGACCTTTTAATAATTCCGTTCCCAGCATCTATCTATCCTCTAAATATTTTAATTAAAATTAACTTATTCCAAGCTGGTTTTCACCAGTTTCTCATTTTCAACCTTGTAAATAATATCACACTTTTCAATGGTATTTAATCTGTGTGCGATAATAATCATTGTCTTTTTCCCATGGAAACTGTTTACAGCTTCCATTACTGCTGCCTCTGTATCGTTATCGAGTGCTGAAGTTGCTTCATCAAAAACAAGAATTTCCGGATCATGATAAAGTGCCCTTGCAATACCAATTCTCTGCCTCTGTCCACCCGACAATCTGACACCTCTATCACCTATTGTAGTATCAAGTCCATTTGGAAGCCCCTCTACAAACTCTTTCAGCTGTGCTTCTTCAAGCACCTCCCAAATCCGCTTCTCATCAATGTCCTTTTCGTCAATACCGAATGCAATATTCCCTCTGATAGATTCGTCAACTAAATAAATAGCTTGAGGAATATACCCAATCTGTGCCAGCCATGATTCATAGTTTTTAAAAATATCCACACCATCACAGGTAATCTCACCCTCCTGTGCATGCAGAAGACCAAGTAAAATGTCCACAATTGTAGATTTTCCTGCTCCCGATGTTCCGATGATGCCTACCGATTTTCCTTTGGGCACTATCATATGTGCATCTGTGAAAATATTCTTATCTCCATCCGGATACTGGAAGGATATATGTTTTAACTCAATCTGATTTTCAAGCTTTAATTTTTCTCTCTGGGAATTAGCCTTCCTTTCCTTCAGCATGGCATCTGTCTTCATTCCCTCCTGAAGGTTCTGATACACAAAATCCAAACTAGGCTGAGTGTAGGATATCTGCGTAATATAAGTATTAATACGATTTACACTGGGAAGTACACGAATAGCTGCAACCCCAAAAGCAACCAAGGTGTTTGCTATAGCACCCATGTCCCCGCCACCATTAATATAAATAGCAATAAATCCAAGAACTCCCACTATAAACACCGTTTCAATCATCAGCCTGGGAATATTATTCATGACAGCGTATGTGGTAGCCACATCAGCGCCAATTTTCCCTGACTCATAATAATTGCGCACAAAGAACTCCTCACGATTAAGAACCTTAACATCCTTGAGGCCATAAATTGCCTGCAATCTCCACTTGGCAATTCTGGACTGAATTGATTGATTTTTTACTCCTATTCTATTTAATTTAGGCTTAAATACCTTTACAATAAAGAGTGTCATAACGCCAAAAAGCACTACCACAAACAAGGTCATTTTGGCATCCATAATCAGCATCATAATAAAAATCAGGCAGGAAACCACCACTTCAGATGCCAATTGCAATGCTGATAAGACCAAAGAAAACATGTGTGGAATATCATTGTCAGTAATTCGAAACACAGTAGGGATATCTGCACCCAGATACTGTTCATAGGGTCTATTCAGAAATTCTCCCAAAACCCTGCTGATCATCCGATTTCTGTTCTGGGAAATAAAATCATTCTGCTTATAAGTCATAAAAAGAATAAACAGATTTTTAATCACATAAATAACCATCAAACTGATTAACAGT
>CAMBLS010000075.1 GCA_945868485.1 uncultured Lachnospiraceae bacterium
AGAGGAGATTGTACTTGGACTTCCCAAGAATATGAACGATACGTTGGGACCCAGAGTGGAAATTACACTGGATTTTAAGGACAAGCTGGAAAGACGGACAGGCTTGCCGGTACATACATGGGATGAGAGGCTTACCACGGTAGCTGCGGATAAAGCAATGATGGAAGCGGGGATACGCAGGGAAAACCGCAAGGATTATGTGGATCAAATTGCAGCAGTGCTTATTTTACAGGGATTTTTGGACTTCAGAGGCATGAAACAGGGAGAAGAATAATTGGAAAAGATTAAGTTTACACTGGACACACAGGAGTGTGTTGAATTTTACGTTTTGGAGCAGACAAAATTGAGTGGAAATCAGTATATATTGGTGACGGATACTCAGGAGGGTGACGGAGAAGCTCTCATTTTAAAAGAGATTTCCAGACAGGATTTAAAGGAGAGCATTTATGAAATTGTAGATGACGATACGGAAATGTCTGCTGTGGCAGCAGTGTTTGAAAATTTGCTGGAGGATATTGAACTTACGTAAATTGCTTGTGAATCGGGGTAATTATGGCACTTGACAGAGAAGGATTCAAGGCTCTACTAAGGAGCAGAGGATTAAAGGTTACAAATCAGCGCCTTTTGATTCTGGAAGCGCTGAACGCATGTCAGGACAAGCATCTGACAGCGGAAGAGATTTATGAGATAGTAAAAGCAGATTGTCCGGAGATAGGATTGGCAACTGTTTATAGAACGATACAGTTACTGTTGGAACTTCATTTGGTAGATCGCATTAACCTGGATGACGGGTTTGTTCGTTATGAAATTGGAAGCGCTACGGAGAGCGAATCAAAACACCGACATCACCATTTGATATGTAATAAATGTGGAAAAGTATTATCCTTTCAAGACGACCTTCTAGAGGAACTTGAGGGGAAAATTATGAAGACTATGGGATTTTGGGTTGTGGATCATGAAGTGAAACTCTACGGATACTGTAAAGAATGTGGAGGTAAAACTGATTGAAAAAAATTGAACAGAAAAGGAGCTCAAGACTAAAGATAATTCCCCTAGGAGGACTTGAGCAGATTGGCATGAACATTACTGCCTTTGAGTATGAAGACAGTATTGTTGTCGTGGACTGCGGTCTTTCTTTCCCTGAAGATGACATGCTGGGGATTGACCTTGTTATCCCTGATGTCACTTATTTAAAGAATAATATTGAAAAAGTAAAGGGATTTGTCATAACTCACGGACATGAGGATCACATTGGAGCGTTGCCCTATGTACTCAGAGAAATTAATGTTCCCATTTATGCCACTAAGCTGACCATGGGAATTATCGAAAACAAGCTAAAGGAACATAATCTGACAAATCATACCAAACGCAAGGTAGTAAAATTCGGACAGTCTATTAATCTGGGACAATTTCGTATAGAGTTTATTAAGACTAATCATAGTATTGTGGATGCGGCAGCGCTTGCAATTTATTCTCCGGCAGGGATTGTCGTTCATACAGGAGATTTTAAGGTTGATTACACACCTGTATTTGGAGATGCAATTGATTTGCAACGTTTTGCGGAAATTGGTAAAAAGGGCGTGCTGGCACTGATGTGTGATTCTACCAATGCGGAGCGCCCTGGATTTACTCCTTCAGAACGTACTGTGGGCAGAACTTTTGATATTCTTTTCGAGGAGCATAAAAATACACGTATTATTATTGCTACTTTTGCATCGAATGTAGACAGGGTACAGCAGATTATCAATTCTGCTTATAAGTTTGGGAGAAAGGTAGTTGTGGAAGGCAGAAGTATGGTCAGCATTATTGAGACAGCTACCAATTTAGGATACTTAAATGTGCCAGATAATACGTTGATTGACATTGAACAGCTGAAAAATTATCCTGATGAAAAGACAGTCATTATTACTACCGGAAGTCAGGGAGAAAGTATGGCGGCATTAAGCCGTATGGCAGAAAATAATCACAAAAAGATTTCTATTGGCCCTACTGACACTGTTATCTTTTCTTCTCATCCAATTCCGGGAAATGAGAAGGCAGTCACCAATGTGATTAATGAGTTGTTGCTGAAAGGAGCAGACGTTATTTTTCAGGATGTGCATGTTTCGGGACATGCATGCCAGGAAGAGATTAAGCTTCTCTATTCGCTGGTTCATCCTAAATATGCCATTCCTGTGCACGGAGAATTTAAACATCTGAAGGCACAGGCAAAGATTGCAAATGATTTGGGCATTGATAAGGATAATATTTTCATTCTTCAGTCAGGAGATGTATTGGAGTTGTCTGAAGAAAAGGCACAGATAACTGGAAAAGTGCCGGTAGGAGATATTTTAGTTGACGGTCTTGGGGTTGGCGATGTGGGGAACATCGTGCTCAGAGACAGGCAGCACCTTGCAGAAGATGGCATTATGATTGTAGTGCTTGGTTTAGATGGAGCTACTGATGAGCTGGTAAGCGGTCCTGATATTGTTTCAAGAGGTTTTGTTTACGTCAGAGAATCAGATGAACTTATGGAAGAAGCAAGAATTGTGGTAAATGAGGCAATAGAAAGCTGCCTTAACAGAGGAATCTCGGATTGGGGAAAATTAAAGAGTTCTATTAAGGATTCGTTAGGTGAATATGTCTGGAAAAAGACTAAACGCCGCCCAATGATTTTGCCAATTATTATGGAAATCTAAGGAGAGAGTTGAGCTATGTTGGATAAACAGATGGAAGCAGCATCCGAAAGATTTATAAGAACTATAAAAGAGACAGAAATATATAAGAAATATATGTATCAGCTTGAAAAGATCAAGAGAAATCCGGAGCTTTTCGAAAAGGTCAATGAGTTTCGCCAGCGAAATTATGAGATCCAGAACACTAGTCAGGAAAATGAATTATTTGAAAAAATGGATGCCTTTGAAAGGGAATACGAGAAATTTCGTGAAAATCCTATTGTAGACGATTTCCTTCGGGCAGAGCTTGCATTTTGCAGAATGATGCAGGAAATAAATATATACGTTACGGAAGAACTCAATTTTGAGTAGTCAGGCGAACGGAAAGGCATGGTTATCTATATGAATGCGAAGTATTTAGTGATTACGGTAGTGGAAACAATCATTAAGGTAGTTGTAATTGCGGCAGTCATTGTGTTTGTGTTCCGTGGTGCAACAAAGGCATATGATTTTGGATATCGTGTATTTGCTGATGAACCGGTGTCAGTTTCAGGGGGACGTACCATAACGGTAGGAATTGCGGAAGGTGCATCGGTTAAGGAAATTGCCCAGATGCTGGAGGAAAAAGGACTTATTGAGGATGCAAAGCTGTTTGTTGTGCAGGAGCTGCTTTCTGCCTATCATGGAGAAATCCTTCCCGGCATTTACGATCTAAGCACAGATATGACTGCGGAGCAGATGCTTGCAATCATGTCAACACCTGTGGGGGAAGAAGAATAGTGATTACGGAAGAAAGAATCAGTACCTTTATCAATTCTTTTGACATAGGAAATACTCCTTTTTTAAATGAACTGGAGCAATATGCAATTAAAACCAATGTACCTGTTATCAGACCTCAGATGCAGAGTTTTTTGAAACTGCTTCTTGCAATGAAGCAGCCGAAACAGATTCTGGAGGTGGGGACGGCCATTGGTTTTTCTGCGCTTCTTATGAGCGAGTATGGGCCGAAGGATTGCAGGATTACAACCATAGAAAAATATGAAAAAAGAATTCCTCTTGCCAGAGAAAATTTCAAAAAGGCAGGAAAAGAAGAGCAGATTACACTGCTGGAGGGAGATGCCACAGAGATTCTGAAGAACCTTGCAGGACCCTATGACTTTATTTTTATGGATGCGGCAAAGGGACAGTATATCAACTTTCTACCGGATATTCTGAAGCTGATGCCGGTGGGAGGGGTGTTGATATCCGATAATGTGTTGCAGGATGGAGATGTAATGGAGTCTCGTTTTGCAGTGACAAGAAGAGATCGAACCATTCACAGCAGAATGAGAGAATACCTTTATGAATTAAAGCATAATGAGCACCTCTGTACGGATATTCTGCCGGTAGGAGATGGGGTGACTGTCAGCGTAAAGATTGACACATTTGGGGTGTAAATATATCAAAATGGAGGAAAAGATGCATAAACCTGAACTTTTGATACCTGCCAGTTCACTGGAGGTTTTGAAAACAGCGGTGCTTTTTGGCGCAGATGCGGTATATATCGGAGGAGAGGCATTTGGACTTCGTGCTAAGGCAAAAAATTTCTCTTCAGAGGAAATGAAGCAGGGAATAGAATTTGCTCATGAACACGGAGTAAGGGTTCATGTGACAGCAAATATTCTTGCCCACAATGATGACCTAGAGGGAGCAGCAGAATATTTTCGGGAACTTAAGGAACTGAAGCCTGATGCATTGATCATCGCAGATCCGGGAATGTTTACTCTCGCTAGAGAGATCTGTCCGGAAATTGATATTCATATTTCCACTCAGGCAAATAATACAAATTATATGACATACCTGTTCTGGCATCAAATGGGAGCCAAACGAGTGGTTTCTGCAAGAGAGCTTTCTTTAAAGGAGATTAAAGAAATCCGCAGTAGAATACCAGATGAAATGGAAATTGAAAGTTTTATTCATGGTGCGATGTGTATTTCCTATTCAGGAAGATGTCTGCTCAGCAGTTATTTTACAGGGAGGGATGCCAACCAAGGGGCCTGCACCCATCCCTGCAGGTGGAAATATGCGGTGGTGGAGGAAAAGCGTCCCGGAGAATACCTTCCGGTTTATGAAAATGAACGTGGAACTTATATTTTTAACTCCAAGGATCTTTGCATGATTGAGCATATTCCTGAAATGATTGATGCGGGAATTGACAGCTTTAAAATAGAAGGACGTATGAAGACGGCGTTGTATGTGGCAACTGTTGCAAGAACTTACCGGAAAGCAATTGACGATTATCTGGAATCGGAGGAGAAATACCGTGCGAATATGGAATGGTATAAAGCTGAGATTGCCAAGTGTACTTATCGCCAGTTTACCACAGGCTTTTATTTCGGAAAGCCGGACGAAAACACACAGATTTACGACTCTAATACCTACATTAACGAATATATTTATCTGGGAATTGTAGAGGAGGTAACCGTGGAAGGGTTAGCCAGAATCGAGCAGAAAAATAAATTCTGTGTAGGCGATAGAATAGAGATTATGAAGCCCGATGGAAGAAATGTGGAAACAAAGGTACTTTCCATGACCACGAAGGAAGGGGAGAAGGTCTTAAGTGCACCCCATCCTCAGCAGATTCTGTATCTGGAGCTTGAAAGCAGACCGGATCAATACGATCTGCTACGGGTCAAAAAGGAAATAGGAGAGTAATCGGGCTATATGAACTAAGGGAGGAATAGAAATGAATGAGGTAGTCGGAGTAGAGGAGCTGTTTGGCAGCAAGGTCTTTACCCGGGCAGCAATGAAGGAGCGTCTGCCCAAAAACGTCTATAAAGAAGTAATCAAAGTAATGGAAGAAGGCGGAGAATTGACTCTTGCAGCAGCAGATGTAGTTGCAAAGGCAATGAAGGATTGGGCTGTCGAAAACGGTGCAACCCATTATACTCACTGGTTTCAGCCGCTTACGGGAATTACTGCGGAAAAGCATGATTCTTTTGTGACCCATCCTGATGAAAACGGGAAAATGCTGATGGAATTTTCCGGGAAGGAACTGATTAAGGGGGAACCGGATGCGTCTTCTTTTCCTTCAGGTGGTCTGCGCGCTACCTTTGAAGCAAGGGGATATACCACATGGGATATTACTTCCCCGGCGTTTATCAAGGAGACCGCTACAGGCCCTACCCTGTGTATTCCCACAGCATTCTGCTCCTATAAAGGAGAGGCACTGGATAAAAAGACGCCACTTTTACGCTCCATGGAAGCCTTAAGTAAGCAGGCGGTCAGGATTGTACGGCTGTTTGGAAATACAGAAGCTAAAAAGGTAATCCCCTCAGTAGGGGCGGAACAGGAATATTTTCTGGTAGATCAGAAAAAGGCTTTAAAGCGAGAGGATATCATTTTTGCGGGAAGAACCCTGTTCGGAGCGCCTGCTCCGAAAGGACAGGAGATGGATGACCATTATTTTGGTGTTATCAGAGAACGCGTAGGCGCTTATATGCATGATGTAAATATTGAACTTTGGAAGCTGGGAGTTACTGCGAAGACCCAGCATAACGAGGCGGCACCGGCACAGCATGAGCTTGCACCAATTTATGAGTCTGCTAATGTGGCGGTTGACCATAATCAGCTGGTAATGGAGACTTTAAAGCGTGTGGCTGGCAAGCATGGGCTTCGATGCATGCTTCACGAGAAGCCATTTGCGGGAGTCAATGGTTCCGGCAAGCATAATAATTGGTCTATTACAACAGATAATGGAGTAAATCTTTTAGACCCAGGTACCACACCCAATGAAAATATTCAGTTCCTGCTGGTACTGGCATGTATCATGAAGGCAGTGGATACCCATGCTGACCTGTTAAGACAGAGCGCTTCCAATGTGGGAAATGATCACAGACTGGGTGGTTATGAGGCACCTCCTGCAATTATTTCCATTTTTCTGGGAGAACAGCTGGAAGATGTGGTGGAGCAGCTTGTGGAGACAGGAAAGGCAGATTCCTTAAAGGAGGGCGGTGTTCTGCGAACCGGTGTATCTACATTGCCTGATTTTGTAAAGGATGCAACTGACCGTAACCGTACTTCACCCTTTGCTTTTACAGGGAATAAATTTGAATTTCGAATGGTGGGAAGTGAGGACTCTATCGGCAGTCCTAACACGATTTTGAATGCCATTGTTGCAGAGGCTTTTTGCGAGGCGGCAGACAGATTGGAAGGTGCAGAGGACTTCGATCTTGCAGTGCATGACCTGATAAAGGAATATATGACAAAGCATCAGAGAATTATCTTTAATGGTAATGGTTATGCGAAGGAGTGGAAGGAAGAAGCGGCGAGAAGAGGGCTTCCGAATATCCCCTCCATGGTAGAAGCAGTGGATACGCTTACCACGGAAAAATCTATTAGATTGTTTGAAAAGTTTGGTATTTTTACAGAAGCAGAGCTGCGTTCAAGGGCAGAGGTTCTGTATGAGACCTATGCCAAAACCATCAACATTGAGGCTCTGACTATGATTGATATGGCAAATAAGCAGATTATTCCGTCAGTCATCCGTTTCAGCAGATCATTGGCAGATACTTCTACGGCAGTTTCTGCAGCGGGCGGGGATGCGTCTGTTCCGGCAGAGCTTTTGAAAAACGTGACAGAAAAGTTATCTGAAACCAAAAAAGCAGTGGAAGAACTGCAGGCAGAGGAGAAGAAGGCCTCTTCCATGGGACAGGGAAAAGAACAGGCATTTTATTATCATGACAAGGTAGTTCAGGCAATGGACGCACTAAGGAAGCCGGCAGATGAGCTGGAAAAACTGGTGGATAAGGAGTATTGGCCTTTCCCGACCTATGCAGACCTGTTGTTTGAGGTTTAATTTAAAATTTAAAAAAAGGGGTTGCAATTTCATTCATTATGATGTAATGTATTGAAATGTAAAGGAAATAAATTTCCAAAAGAGAATATGAATGTTAAAACGAAGGCGTTTAGACAGGGAGTCTAACGCCTTTTTTGTGCTTTAAAAAACTGAAGCACAGTTCATCATATTGGTGGAAATAAGGAGGAAAGATTATGAGTGAAGTAGTAAATGTTGAAGAACTTTTTGCCAGCAAGGTATTTACCCGTGCCACAATGAGAGAGCGTCTGCCTAAGAATGTTTACAAAGAAGTTATTAAGGTGATGGATCAGGGTGGCGAGTTGTCATTGGCAACTGCAGATGTTGTTGCTAAGGCAATGAAGGATTGGGCGGTAGAAAATGGTGCAACCCATTATACCCATTGGTTCCAGCCATTAACCGGAATTACCGCAGAGAAGCATGACTCTTTCGTTTCTCATCCTGATGAAAGCGGAAAAATGATTATGGAATTTTCCGGAAAAGAATTGATTAAGGGTGAACCGGATGCATCCTCCTTTCCTTCAGGTGGACTTCGTGCCACTTTTGAAGCAAGAGGTTATACCGCATGGGATATTACTTCCCCTGCTTTCTTGAAAGAAGATGCAACAGGTGTAATCCTCTGCATTCCTACCGCTTTCTGCTCTTATAAGGGTGAAGCCCTTGATAAGAAAACACCTCTTTTGAGATCTATGGAGGCAGTTAGCGAGCAGGCTGTTCGTATTGTCCGCTTGTTTGGCAATAGGGAAGCAACCAAGGTTGTTGCAAGCGTTGGTCCCGAGCAGGAATACTTCCTGGTGGACAGAGAAAAATATTTGAAGAGACCTGACCTTATTTTTGCAGGGCGTACTTTGTTTGGTGCACCAGCTCCTAAAGGACAGGAAATGGAAGATCATTACTTCGGAACCATTCGTGAACGTATCGGTGCTTATATGAAGGATCTGAATATTGAACTGTGGAAGCTGGGTGTTACCGCCAAGACACAGCACAATGAAGTGGCTCCTGCACAGCATGAGCTGGCACCTATTTATGAAACAGCAAACATTGCAGTTGACCACAATCAGCTGGTTATGGAAACAATGAAAAAGGTTGCAGGACGCCATGGTCTGACCTGCCTGCTTCATGAGAAACCTTTTGCAGGTGTAAATGGTTCCGGTAAGCATAATAACTGGTCATTAACCACAGATAACGGTGTCAACCTGTTAGATCCTGGTGATACCCCTAATGAAAATGTGCAGTTCCTGTTGGTACTGGCATGTATTATCAAAGCTGTTGATAAACATGCAGACCTGCTTCGCCAAAGTGCTTCCGATGTAGGAAATGACCACAGACTTGGAGCAAATGAGGCGCCTCCAGCAATCATTTCCATCTTCCTTGGAGAGCAGCTTGAGGACGTTGTTAAGCAGTTAGTTGAAACCGGTGAGGCAGCTCATGTATTACAGGGCGGAAAATTGGAAACGGGTGTTTCTACATTGCCTGATTTTACGAAAGATGCAACTGACAGAAACAGAACATCACCTTTTGCTTTTACAGGTAATAAGTTTGAGTTCCGTATGGTTGGTAGTGCAGATTCTATTGCAAGTCCTAACACCACTTTAAATGCAATCGTTGCTGAAGCCTTCTGCGAAGCAGCAGATGTACTTGAAAATGCAGAGGATTTTGATATAGCTGTACATGATTTAATTAAAAAATACTTAACTGAGCATCAAAGAATTATCTTTAATGGTAATGGTTACTCTGATGAATGGGTGGCAGAGGCTGAAAGAAGAGGACTTCCGAATATTAAATCTATGATTGAAGCAGTTGATACACTTACTACAGAAAAATCCGTTGAGTTGTTCGAAAAGTTTGGTATCTTTACGAAAGCAGAGCTTGAATCCCGTAAAGAGGTTCTCTACGAAACCTATGCAAAATCGATTAACATTGAAGCGCTGACTATGATAGATATGGCTTCCAAGCAGATTATTCCTGCAGTAATCAGATATACCAAATCCCTTGCCGATACTGTCCTTGCAGTAAAAGAGGCCGGTGCAGATGCATCTGCGCAGGCAGATTTGTTAAAAACTGTTTCTGAAAAACTTTCTGCAATGAAAGCTGCACTTGAAAAGTTGGAAGAAGTGGAAGCAAAGGCAAGTGCAATCGATGATGTGAAAGAACAGGCATTTTATTACAAGGATGCTGTAAAAGTTGCTATGGATGAACTCAGAGCTCCCGTTGATGAGGCTGAAATGTTGGTAGACAAGAAGGTATGGCCAGTTCCTACCTATGGCGATTTGATTTTTGAAGTATAGTAGAAATCCTTCCTTTGTTGATTGTTTGGGCAAAAAAGAACCCCTCGGTAAGACCGGGGGGTTCGCATTATTAATCAACTTTAACTTCCAGATAACCAAGCAGCTTACTCATATCGTATTCGGTAAGTACACCCAGATTTGAGTCATAGAATTTACCATCATAATGGATAAGATAATGGCAGTATAGCCCCATTTTTTCCATCATAATACAGCATTTTGGAAGAGTCGCCTCATGCCCTTCTGTGTACACAATTACCTCACTGTGATCAATTCCATAATAATTCAGAGCTGAAATAACACGTCCCATAGTTGCCTGCCATTCCCGGCAGTCCATTACGCTGATGACCTCGGCAATGGTAACGCCTGCCAGCATTGCTACACAGGACTGACCACAAAGTCCATCTGCCGGCTGAATGATTACATCAATATGATCAATTTTGCGGATAGGGTTTTCAAAGCTGTAGGGACTATTTTGGTTCATTTGAATCAGACTACGGTTAATATGAAGTAAAATTTTATGTGTCTGATTAATATCAATGTGAGAAATATCATCCTCCTGTAAATGAATTATGTAATTACCCTTTGACTGGGGAAGCAGCTCACAGTCAATAATCTTGTTATCTAAAACGATATCAGCCTGAATAACATCGCGCATTCTGGACACTTCCCATACATTAAATGGGATACGGATGGAATAAAGATTGTCCTGTTTAACAATCCTGCCATCAAAAAAATACCTCATAAATAAAACCTCCTGTTACAATACACATCCAATACTTTTCTTTAGTAAAAGATAACAGATTTTTGGAGGATTGAAAACAACTTTTTGGCGGAAATTGGAGAAGTATTAAAAAAAAAACAGTATGTCAAAAAAGTAACGAACTTTATGCTGATTGCACGAAAAAAGAAACAATTTTTGTAAAGAAAAATAAAAAAATTACTTGCCAAACATTATATTATCATGTATACTATCAAAAGTAATCAACATTGGGCTATCGCCAAACGGTAAGGCAACGGACTCTGACTCCGTCATCTCAAGGTTCGAATCCTTGTAGCCCAGCTTTAAACCCTCGAAGAGAATGCTCTTCGAGGGTTTTTACATGCTTCAAAAGCCTCCATTTTGTGAAGTTTTTGAAATTATGTATTTGTTTGAACAGGAAAAGGTGCAAAAAAGTAAAAATGCATTTTCCTGAAATTACCTGATTTGATAGGAGAATTTCTAACGGATAGGTCAATTCATAGGTCAATTTTATATTTGAGTTTTGCTATTAATATGAAGAATTAATATTATTTAGTCATTGCATCGAAAAGAAGCTGCTGGAACGGGCCGATATTGACACCAGTGTGCGGTTCCATTACCTGCGGCACGCCTTCACCATCGTCATGCTACAAAACGGCGTGGTCTCCAAGACGATCTCCACCATGTTGGGGCACTACTCAGCGGCGTTTACACTGGACGTGTACAGCCACGTCATCGACCAGATGCAGGGACAGGCAGCAGAAATCATGGGAAAATTCATGGCTTACGTGATTTGAAGAGTAAGCAAAAAACGCGGGGAGATACCCAATGTTATAGAGTAAAGAATTTGTCAGTTGAATAAGAAAATAATAGGTAATTGCGAAACTCGCGAAGCTCGTTCGCAATCTTGAATCAAAATAAGG
>CAMBLS010000076.1 GCA_945868485.1 uncultured Lachnospiraceae bacterium
ACCAGCTGATGGCACTTGCAACAGGCGCAGATACCTTTAAAATGAAATACGGACATCGTGGAGGAAACCATCCTGTAAAGGATCTTGAGACCGGAAGAGTATATATTTCTTCCCAGAACCACGGTTATGTTGTAGATATGGATCAGTTAGATCCAAAGATAGCTGTACCGGCATTTATCAATGTAAATGACGGTACCAATGAGGGACTTTCCTATACCGGAAAGAATATTTTTACCGTGCAGTATCATCCGGAGGCATGCCCCGGACCACAGGACTCCAGTTACCTGTTTGACAGATTTATCAAGATGATGGAGGTGGGAAAAAATGCCTAAGAATCCGAATGTAAAAAGAGTAATGGTAATCGGCTCTGGTCCTATCGTAATCGGACAGGCAGCAGAATTTGACTATGCAGGAACTCAGGCTTGCCGTTCCCTGAAGGAAGAGGGGATAGAGGTGATTCTAGTAAACTCAAATCCTGCAACCATCATGACAGATAAAAACATTGCAGATAAGGTTTATATTGAACCCTTAACAGCCAAAGTTTTAGAGCAGATTATCGAGAAAGAAAAGCCCGACAGCATTCTTCCAACTCTGGGAGGTCAGGCAGGGCTGAATCTTGGTATGGAACTTGAGGAATCCGGTTTTCTCGCATCTCACAATGTGAAGCTCTTAGGAACCACGGCAGCCACCATCAAGAAGGCAGAGGACAGACAGGAATTTAAGGATACCATGGAAAAGATTGGCGAGCCCTGTGCTGCATCCAAGGTGGTGGAAAGCGTAGAGGATGGTGTGGCATTTACCAATACCATTGGTTATCCGGTAGTGCTCCGTCCTGCTTATACATTAGGTGGTTCCGGCGGCGGAATTGCCCACAATCAGGAAGAGCTTGAGAGCATTCTTGAAAACGGACTCCGTCTTTCCCGTGTGGGGCAGGTTCTGGTAGAACGCTGCATTGCAGGCTGGAAGGAAATCGAATATGAAGTGATGAGGGATAGTGCAGGCAACTGCATTACCGTATGTAATATGGAAAATATTGACCCTGTAGGGGTTCACACCGGGGACAGTATCGTAGTTGCACCCTCCCAGACCTTGAGTGATAAAGAATATCAGATGCTTCGTACCTCGGCACTGAACATCATCGATGAGCTTCAGATTACCGGAGGATGTAACGTGCAGTTTGCGCTTCATCCCACCAGCTTTGAATATTGTGTGATTGAAGTAAACCCCCGTGTAAGCCGTTCTTCTGCACTGGCAAGTAAGGCAACCGGCTATCCCATTGCCAAGGTGGCAGCAAAGATTGCACTGGGATACACGCTGGATGAAATTAAAAATGCCATTACAGGAAAGACTTACGCAAGCTTTGAACCCACACTGGACTACTGTGTAGTTAAGCTTCCAAGACTTCCCTTTGATAAATTCATTACTGCAAAGAGGACGCTTACTACTCAGATGAAGGCTACCGGAGAGGTTATGAGCATCTGTAACAACTTCGAGGGTGCACTTATGAAAGCAATTCGCTCCCTGGAACAGCATGTGGACTGCCTGATGAGTTATGATTTTACCGCTCTTTCTGTAGAAGAACTGAAGGAACGATTAAAGATTGTAGATGACCAGAGAATTTATGTGATTGCAGAAGCACTTCGCAAGGGCATTGATTATGACACCATCCATGAAATTACTATGATTGACCACTGGTTTATTGACAAGATTGCAATCCTGGTAGAGATGGAGCAGACACTGAAGGAAGGTCCGCTTACAGTAGAATTGTTAAAGGAAGCCAAGAGAATTGAATTCCCTGATAACGTAATCAGTAGACTTACTGGTATTCCTGAAGAAGAAATTAAAAAAATGCGTTATGATAATGGCATCGTAGCAGCCTATAAGATGGTAGATACCTGCGCAGCAGAGTTTGAGGCAAGCACTCCTTATTATTATTCTGTCTATGGAAGCGAAAACGAAGCGGTTGAAACCAATCCTCCCAAAAAGGTATTGGTACTGGGTTCGGGGCCTATCCGCATCGGACAGGGAATTGAGTTTGACTATTGCTCCGTTCATGCCACATGGGCATTTGCCAAGGCAGGATATGAGACCATTATTATCAACAACAATCCAGAAACAGTAAGTACTGACTTTGATATTGCAGATAAGCTGTACTTTGAGCCTCTCACTCCTGAGGATGTGGAGAGTATTGTGAATATTGAGAAACCGGATGGGGCAGTGGTACAGTTTGGTGGACAGACTGCTATTAAACTGACAGAAAGCCTGATGAAGATGGGTGTTCCCATCTTAGGCACAAAAGCAGAGGATGTGGATGCAGCAGAGGATAGAGAGCTGTTTGACAAGATTCTGGAGCAGACCGAAATCCCCAGAGCTGCAGGCGGCACGGTGTTTACTGCAGAGGAAGCCAAGGCAGTTGCAAACAGGTTGGGCTATCCGGTATTGGTAAGACCCTCCTATGTGCTTGGCGGACAGGGCATGCAGATTGCAATTTCTGATGATGAGATTGAAGAATTCATGAATATTATCAACCGGATTGCACAGGATCACCCTATTTTGGTGGATAAGTATCTGCAGGGAAAGGAAATTGAAGTTGATGCGGTTTGTGACGGTACAGACATTCTGATTCCCGGTATCATGGAACACATTGAAAGAACCGGTGTTCATTCGGGAGACAGTATCTCTGTCTATCCGGCACCTACCATTTCAGATACCGTAAAGGAAAAGATTGCAGAGTATACTAGAAGACTTGCAAGGGCATTACATGTAAAGGGACTGATCAACATTCAGTTCATCGCCATTGACGAGGAGGTATATGTCATAGAAGTAAATCCCCGTTCTTCCCGTACCGTGCCATATATCAGCAAGGTAACAGGAATTCCAATTGTGGATCTTGCAACAGAGGTTATTATTGGAAAGACCATTAAGGAGCTGGGCTATCAGCCGGGCTTGCAGCCTGAGGCAGACTACTTCGCAATTAAGATGCCGGTATTTTCCTTTGAAAAGATCAGAGGAGCAGAGATCAGCTTAGGACCTGAAATGAAATCCACAGGCGAATGTCTTGGAATTGCCAGAACCTTTAATGAAGCGCTTTACAAGGCGTTCCTGGGCGCAGGCGTAGATTTACCTAAGCACAAACAGATGATTATAACCGTAAAGGATGCAGATAAGGGCGAGGCAGTAGAAATTGGACGCAGATTTGAGAAGCTGGGCTACACCATTTATGCTACCAGAAGTACGGCGGCAGCCTTAAACGAAGCAGGAGTGAAGGCACGTAAGGTCAATAAGATTTCTCAGGAATCACCTACTGTCATGGATCTAATCTTGGGACACAGGATTGATCTGGTGATTGATACCCCTACTCAGGGACGTGATAAGTCAAGGGATGGTTTCCTGATCAGGAGAACTGCGATTGAAACTGGTGTGAATTGTATCACAGCAATGGATACTGCCAGAGCATTGGTGACAAGTCTTGAGAATGCAAATGATCAGTTTACATTAATCGATGTGGCATCTATTTGATAAAAAACAATAAAAAAAGCACAAGGCAGGGCGCTGTACAGGCATCCTGCCTTAATTATTGATATAATATTGTGCAAAAAGAACAAAAAAAGATTGATGAAATTTGCAAAAACGCCGAAAGTGACAAATGCCTATTGCATTATTGCACAAATAATGCTATCTTATAAATGTAGTCGGAAACGTTACCGATAACGATACCAAACAAGTTACCGGAACTTTCTAAAACAAGTATAATAATCATAAAGGAGAGGAAAACTTATTATGAAAAAGAAAGTAATTAGTGCTTTACTTTGCGTAGCAATGGTTTCTAGCATGCTGATTGGATGCGGAAGCAAGACAGAGCCGGCAGAAACACCTGCTGAAACAGAGGCAGAAGCAGAGGCACCCGCAGAAGCAGAAGCACCTGCTGAAGAAGCAAGCGCAGAAGGCGGTTCTGTATACTACCTGAACTTCAAGCCTGAACAGGCTGACCAGTGGGTTGCATTGGCAGAGAAGTACACAGAAGAAACAGGCGTTCAGGTTGACGTTGTAACAGCAGCTTCAGGAACATATGAATCAACATTAAAGTCTGAAATTGCTAAAACAGATGCTCCTACATTATTCCAGGTTAACGGACCTGTAGGCTTAGCAACATGGAAAGATTACTGCTATGATTTATCAGGCAGCGAACTTTACAAAAACGTAAAGAGTGATGACTTCGTATTAAAAGATGGCGATGCAGTAAAAGGTATTGCATATGTTATTGAAACATATGGTATCATCTACAACAAGAGCATCATGGCTGATTACCTTACAAAGGATTACGCTGTAGTTTCTGATGTATCTGAAATCAATAGCTTTGAACAGTTAAAAGCTGTTGCAGAAAGCATTCAGGCAAACAAAGAAGATTTAGGTGTTGAAGGTGCATTCACATCCGCTGGTATGGATTCATCTTCTGACTGGAGATTTAAAACACACTTAGCAAACCTTCCTATCTACTATGAGTATGAAGGAAATGGTTACAGCTCAGTAGAAGCTATTCAGGGAACATACCTTGACAATTATCATCAGATTTGGGATCTCTACATTAATAACGCTACTTGCGCACCTACACTTCTTTCCAGCAAGACTGGTGACGAAGCAGAAGCTGAATTTGCTTTAGGTGAAGCAGTATTCTTCCAGAATGGTACATGGGAATATGGCAACCTGATCAATGCAGGCATGACAGACGATGATCTGGGAATGCTTCCTATCTACATTGGTGTTGATGGTGAAGAAAATCAGGGTCTTTGCACAGGTTCTGAAAACTACTGGTGTGTAAACAGCCAGGCTTCTGAAGCAGATATTCAGGCAACACTTGATTTCCTTGCTTGGGTTATCACATCTGACGAAGGTAGAAATGCAATGGCTAACGAAATGGGATTCTTAACACCTTTCTCAACCTTTGATGACGGATATGTTGCAGAAAACGCTCTTATTGCAGCAGCAGATGAATACATTGCAGCTGGAAAGAAATCTGTAGCTTGGTGCTTCCCTACAATGCCTTCAGAAACATGGAAGAACGGAGTAGGTTCTGCATTAACAGAATATGCAGCAGGAACAGGTAACTGGGATGCAGTTGTAACAGCATTTGTTGATGGTTGGGCTGCAGAATACGAAGCAGCAAATAACTAATTTGCAACAATATCTTTAGAGCCCTAAGAACAGACAAAGGGTGAGCGAGTTTTCGTTCACCCTTTTAAAAATAGGAAGGAAGATATCATGGAGAAAACAATTAAGAAATATTTTCCCATATTTGCATTGCCTACAGCGGCAGCATTTACAGTATTTTTTATTTTCCCCTTTATCATGGGAGTGTATTTGTCATTCTGTAGTTTTACAACAGTAAAAGATGCAAAATGGATAGGATTTAGCAATTATACAAAAATATGGGGTGATCCTACCTTTGTTCATGCATTGTGGTATACAGCGTTATTTTCAATTATTGCAGTAGTGTCAATTAATGTTCTGGCATTTGCGATTGCACTTCTTTTGACAAAAGGAATCAAAGGAACCAATATTTTCAGAACAGTGTTCTTTATGCCAAACTTAATTGGTGGTATTGTATTGGGGTATATTTGGCAGCTGATTTTTAATGGTATTTTGGCAAGATATGACCTGACATTGACTTTCAGTGAAAAATACGGCTTTTGGGGTCTCGTTATTTTGCTGAACTGGCAGCAAATTGGTTATATGATGATTATTTATATTGCAGGAATTCAGAATGTTCCGGGTGATTTGATTGAAGCAGCCAAAATTGATGGCGCATCAAAATTTCAAATACTCAAAAATGTTACAATACCAATGGTAATGCCTTCCATTACAATTTGTACCTTTTTAACACTTACCAATGCATTTAAGCTGTTTGACCAGAACCTGGCATTGACAGCAGGAAATCCGTCAAACAGATCAGAGTTGCTTGCTCTTAATATTTATAACACCTTCTATGGCAGGAATGGATGGGAAGGTGTAGGACAGGCGAAAGCGGTTGTATTCTTTATTTTAGTTGCAGTTATTGCAATTATTCAGCTTCGTGCAACGAGATCAAAGGAGGTGCAGCAATAATGGAAAATGCGAGAAAAGCAAAACATGGTTGGGTGTTAACATTATTTTTCTCTATCTTATCAGTAGTATATATCCTTCCAATTGTTATTGTTGTATACAACTCTTTTAAGAGTAAAGTTTGGATCAACAAGAATCCGTTTGCTTTGCCAACGGAAAAATCATTTGTACAGTTTTTGAACTATATTAAGGGCGTCGAAAAGACAAATTTCTTCAGCGCTTTTGGCAGTTCTCTTTTTATCACGGTATTATCAGTGCTTTTGATTTGCCTTTGTACTTCCATGTGTGCATGGTATATTACTCGTGTAAACAGTATTTTTTCCAAAACATTTTATATGTTATGTGCATTTTCGATGATTGTACCATTCCAGATGGTAATGTTTACACTATCTAAAATTGCAAATTCGCTGCATTGTTCCAATCCCTTCGGTATTATCTTCGTATACCTTGGATTTGGTGCAGGTTTGGCAATATTTATGTTTGTTGGTTTTGTTAAGTCGATTCCGCTGGAAATTGAAGAGGCAGCAATGATTGACGGTTGCAACCCTCTGCAGACTTTCTTTGGCGTGGTGCTTCCAATTATGAAGCCTACAATGATAACAGTTGCTATTTTACAGGCAATGTGGATTTGGAACGACTATTTGTTACCTTACCTTGTACTTGACCAGAAAAAATGGAAAACTATTCCGATTGCTGTTCAGTATTTGAAAGGTGGTTATGGTGCAGTTGAAATGGGACAGATGATGGCTATGCTTGTTTTAGCAATCATTCCTATCGTTATCTTCTATCTTGCTTGCCAGAAATACATTATTGCAGGTGTTGTGGCAGGTGCAGTTAAGGGCTAAAAATTATATGACTAAAATGATGCAGTGGCGGGATATTTATCTGTATTCCGCCACATAGCAACAAAGACGATGGGACTAATTTTTAAATGGGACAAAGTATAGGGCGTTTCTGAAGAGACGTCTTATTTAATATCAATAGAACGAAAGATCACAGATTAATAGGTTAATAAGTGTTCATGTGGGACATGAAAAGTGAGGTGGGAAATGACAAGGCAAAAACTAAGGGACAAGTGGAAGATAAAGAAAAATGGTGGAGAAAATCCACAAGGAAAAGAAAAGATGAATATGCGCTCACCACGTTTGATGACAAAGATGATTATTGCATTCTTGCTACCAATCACTTTATTTATCTCAACAAGTACTCTGATTTATTCAGAAAGCAGTTCCGCACTTATCAGCGCATATGAGGATTCGGCCAATAGCAGTGTTGTGACACTTGGAAAATATTTTGATCTGGTGTTGGAAAATGTGGAACTGATGTCTACCAGATTATCAGTGAATGATTCTATTGCATCTTATTATTCTGGTGGAGCGGGACAGACAGAATTGATGTTGATGAATGCAAAAGTCGCAATCAATAATGAAACGGTTGCAGATGAATACATAAGTCAGATTGTGGTAATTGCCCAGACAGGTAAGGCATGTACTGAAAAAGGACTAATTGAGGAGGACGTTTACAGCGCCTTTTGTGAGTCTGAAGAAGGAAAATATGTCCAGGAAAATATTGAAGATCATTTATGGATAGAAGCTCATCCAGCAATAGATGAACTTACAGGAAAAGGAACAGACTTATATGGAATGTCCTATGTGAAGGTGTTAAAGAGCACAGCCAATAAACCGGTGGGATACATTATTATTGATGTTAAAAGAGATTTTCTACAAAGTATTTTGGACAATGCCAAAATCAGCAATCAGAGTATTCAGGCACTGGTATTGGAAAGCGGAGAGCAGATTATAAGCGGAAGTGAAGGTGCCAAGTTCTCTGAAACTGATTTTTATAAGAAGGCATTATCCTCTGATACGCAGCAAGCCGGAGAATATGTTACATATGACGGAAAAGATATATTGTTTGCCTATCGTAAACTTGATAATAATATGATGGTTTGTGCAGTGCTGCCGAAGGAAGAAATGATGGCAGGGGCACAGCATATAGCACAGTATTCCGCTATTTCGGTAGTTATTTGTGCACTTGCGGCGATTCTACTTGGGTTTATTTTATCTGGAGGCATTTCCAAAGCGCTTAACAATGCCAATAAGGCATTGAAAAAAACCGCAGAAGGAGATCTGACAGCCAAGATTGTTACGAAGAGGAAGGATGAATTCCGAATCCTGTCAGCTAATATTGCAGAGATGATTAAAAGCATGAAGGGGCTGATAAAAAAGATGACCAATGTCAGCAACTTTGTGTCCAGTTCAGCGAATGCGGTTCAGGATAACTCACAGCTATTGTTAGAGGTTATGAATCAGATGAACAGCGCTGTTATGGATATTAACAGTGGAATTGTGCAGCAGGCGAAAGACACTGAGCAGTGTGCCAGCCAAATGGAGGATCTTTCTACTAAGATTGGAGAGGTTCATGAACGAACAACACATGTGAATGGTCTTACTAAGGAGACGAAGGATGCTGTAAACGAAGGAATGCTTATTGTTCAAAATCTCAGCGAAAAGGTAGAGAGTTCAACAGAGATTACGAGAGCAATTATTTCAGATATTTACGAACTCAGTAAAGCATCTTCTAATATAAGCAGTATCATTGAAACAATTAATGAAATTGCAGAGGAGACAAACCTGTTATCGTTAAATGCCTCTATTGAAGCTGCAAGAGTAGGAGAAGCAGGAAAAGGGTTTGCGGTGGTTTCCACGGAAATCAGGAAGCTGGCAGATCAGTCAGGAAAAGCCGGCATGCAGATATCTGAAATCATCCATTACATTCAGGAGAGAATGTCAGCGACCATTGAAACAGCACAGAAAGCAAGTGATATTGTAGGAAGCCAGTCAGAAGCATTGGGCAATACAATTCAGGTGTTTAACAACATCAATGACCAGATACAGGAGCTCGGTGAAAACGTAAACTGTATTGTTTCCAGTGTGAACGGAATTGAGGTTGCAAAAGAAGATGCAATGTCAGCAATTGAGAGCATTTCTGCTACTGCCAATGAAACAGAAGCAGCATCCAGTGAATTGGGAGACAGTAGCCATAAGCTGTTGAATGCAGCACAGGAGTTGAATGAAGCGGTGCTCAGATTACAGGAGGGTGCAGAAGATCTGGATAATTCTGTAAAAATATTTAAAATTGAGTAATCATTCCTTAAAAGGAAAATGATTCATATGCAAGCTAATAAGAACGGGCGGCTCGAAAGAGCCGCTTTTTCTTAACGGAAAATTAATTGTCATAGGATTTGTGATTTGTTATGATAGCCCTATAATGAGTTTTCTTACCTGGGAGGTTCAGAGGGTGCCAAATATCAATGTGTTGATCAAACCTGCTTCCGGTATGTGCAATATTCGATGCAGGTATTGCTTTTATCATGATGAAATGATGAACAGGGAAGTAGAATCCTATGGCTTTATGTCGGAACAGACGTTAGAGCAGGTAATCAAAAAGGCCATTGATTTTTCGGATACTGCCTGTACAATCGCTTATCAGGGAGGAGAGCCTACCCTGCGGGGGCTGGAGTTCTTTAAGAAGTCAATAGAATATCAAAAAAGACATAATGCGAAGAGATTACATATATCGAATGCAATTCAGACAAACGGAATCTGTATTGACAGGGAATGGGCGGCATTTTTTAAGGAAAACAAATTTTTAGTGGGCATCTCTCTGGATGGCACAGAGTTTACCCACAATTCCTTCCGTTCTGACAGTAAAGGGAACGGAACCTATGAAAAAGTTTTAAAGGCAATAGAACTGCTTAGAGAATATGAGGTGGATTTTAATATTCTGACAGTGGTAAATGCTCTGACGGCAAAGAAGATTAACCAGATTTATGAATTTTATAGACAAAATAATTTTCAATATCTGCAGTTTATTCCCTGTCTGAATCCTTTGGGAAGGGAAGGGGAACGATTTGACTTCACCCTGACACCTAAGGCTTATAGCCTTTTTTTGAGGACGCTGTTTGATTTGTGGTATGAAGATTTAAAGAGAGGACGTGTTGTTCATATCCAGCAGTTTGAAGGATATGTGAAGCTGCTGCTTCTCATGCAGCCAGATTTGTGCGGCATGAGTGGAATATGTGCCTGTCAGCATGTGATTGAGGCAGACGGAGAGGTTTATCCCTGCGATTTTTATGTGCTGGATGAATTTAGGCTGGGAAATCTCAACCAGGTATCCTTCGATGAAGTCAACAGGAGAAGAAAGGAAATTCAGTTTATTGAACAGTCTTTTCAGGTTCATGAAGATTGTAAGAGATGCAGATACTTTCCTATTTGCAGGGGAGGATGCAGACGCCACAGAACTTCACAAAATTGTTTTTGCAGCTCATACCATGAGTTTTTTGATTATGCCATTGAAAGGCTGGAAGAGGTCGCAGGCTGGTATAACGCATAGCGTTGCCAGCCTGCTTTTGTAAACCATACAGGATGCGTGAAAAATGGACTGTTTCGTACAACTTTCTGTAGAAAGTATTTCAACTTGTTGAGAGGAAAAATGGGAGTATGCTATATTGATTCCAATAAAGAAGTGCGGAAAAACAGAGTAATCAAAATTGTGAAAAGGAGAATGTAAAAATGAGAAAAAGAGTCTTGAGTAGTATTTTGGCCCTTACAATGGCAGCAGGCTTGCTGGCAGGATGCGGAAGTAGTGTAGCAAGCTGGACGGTAACTTGTCCATGGGCACCATCAGGTGTGGCAGCAATGGTAAATCAAAAGACAGCGGCAAAATCAACTGAATATTCCGACAGTATTATTCTCGTGGCAGATGCCTTAAAGGGCGATGCTGCTACAGTTAATACCTGGGTGGCAGATACAGAAGCAAATAATCCGGAACTGGTATTTGCAGGAGAAGGCTTATTCGCCATTACACCAATCTTGGATCCTGCTAAGATGCAGTTTACATATGACGATTTCATTTTTGTAGAAAACCTTTATTCTTCCATATTTGTCATGTCAGCAGAGGCAGGGCTTAATATTAAGAATATCAGTGATTTGGAGGCATATGCCAAGCAGGCTTCACAGATCAGTGTAGCAGTAAACGGGGCAACAAGCTCAGAAGCCTTCCTGGCAGCGGCACTCTTCGGCGCTATGGGTTATGGAGATAAACTGAAGCTGACACCATATG
>CAMBLS010000077.1 GCA_945868485.1 uncultured Lachnospiraceae bacterium
CAAGAGCTGTGTACTGTCCCCAGTATTTAGCCAAAAGCTTTTTTGCCCATCTCTGTACGGCAACAATAGCCGCTGGAATAAGTGGTACACATATAAGTCTCAAGTTGGTCCGCTCCTTCTACCGCCACCTGTACCACCTCGGACGTCTTCACCCTTTCATTGTAGGGTGTACCAAGTCGCAACAGCTTTTTGTATATCATTTCCCGCAAGGTTTTCTTTACCGCCTTTGAAGAAAGATAGCTCATTTTAATTGTTATGTTTCCCATCATAACAATATTTGCCATAAGGGAAATCCACTGGCACGCCACATTTCCTGCAATATATTTCTTACTTTCACTGACAGTCTCAATCAATCTCTTATTTATCATCATTTTGTCTTTGATAATCTTTCTCAATAACCAGTCATAAAAAATAATGCCATTATTGCCGAGGAGATTACGTGCCTCCCCATGCATTAATGGCATTATCCGCTATATTATAGCTGTATACATATTTATTTACTTAGTGTTACGACCTTTTCTTGCCTTTCTCCTTTTCTTTCTTGCAGCGCTCTTTACAATTTGATAAATTACAGTAAACAGAATGATCACTCCTAAAACTGCAATACCTATCTTTAAGACTGTCTTTACCAGATTCATTTCCTTCGGGTATGCAATTGCAAATGCCGAAAACCTATCGGTACGGAAGGTTATGGTATCAGGATTATTGTCCAGATCCTTAAGCACTCGCTTGTCAATTGACCCATCACTGTTCTCATGCACATGAATAATTGCGTATTGCCTGTCACTGCCCTTTAATTCCTCAGGAAGCTGCAGGACAATTTCACACTCCGTACCCAGCTCTGTAATCAGGCTTGATTTTCCCTGTACACTCTTTAACAGCATCACATCAAAATAATCACCAATTTCATAGTTGCTCTGTTTTGCCATAGAGTCAACTGTCTTTTTCTCATCAGGAAGAATATATTTCTTGCTCCTTGCAATATTGAAGCTCAAATTGATCTTTTCACCCTCAAAAATATCCAGAAGTTCATCCTCTGATATGACAGAAGTAAATACCTCTTTAAAATTGGATATTGTAGGATTAGTGTAATAGCTGCCATCACCGGTTTCCTGCTGGGACTCCGCATACTGGTTATTGACTGTTATGCCAATATAGCCCTGCATGTAAGCCTCTGTAAACAGTTCCTCATCTTCTCCTGCACGGATGCGTTCTCTGGCCTCTTCCCTTGTGAGGTTAAAGGTTTGCAGGACACCTGTCAAATCATCATAGATACAATATTCTTCATGATGATCCACAGGCTGAAGGTCTATATTCTGTTCCCCTGTACCTTCTCCCTGGAATTCAGGGTTTTCTTCACCGCTTCCATTTCCACCTAAATTATCAATTGTGGGGGCAGGCATCGCTGTAGGCTTAGGTGTTGCTGTAGGCTTTGATGCTCCCGCAGGCTTGGGTGTCGCTGTGGGCCTGGCTGTTGCTGTAGGCTTAGGTGTTGCCGTAGGTTTTGGAGTCGCCGTGGGCGCAGGATTCTTTTCAAAGGCTGCGATAATGGAATGATTTCCATCTACATTGTTAAAGGTAAAGGAATCCACCGTTCCCATCTGCTTACCATCCACAGTCACGCCTGAAATCCGGTATCCGTTTTTTGGCGTAATTGTATATTTGACGGTCACTCCTGCATTGACTACACATTTTCCCAACGGAGAAATGGTTCCTCCATCATTATTGGTACTGGATCTGATTTCATAGGTTTTTAACTTTTTCTGGCTAAAGGATGCAATCAGCGAATAATCACGTTTGATCTGATCAATCGTATATTCCGGATTGTTGCTTACCACCACGCCATCCAGAATCCACCCTGAAAACTCAAAGCCATTATACGGTTCTGCCTTGACAGTTACACGCTTTCCCACCTCATAACTTCCCTGTCCTGTCAGTTTTCCTGCATCTGATACAGTAGAAGAAAGTGATACCTGATAGACGCTCTTCTCAAAGCAAGCGGTAAGTCTTCTGGTATCATTGACATTATTTAATGTAATACTTTTATTTGTAGAAATGATTTTTCCATTTTCCTTCCAGCCCTCAAACCGATAGCCATTTGCAGGTTCCGCTGAAATGGTAACATTGCTTCCCGGATTAAAGGCTCCTCCGCCAGATACTCTACCCCCACAATCGGGTGAAGCATCCAGCACCACATATGCCTTATTTCGCTCAAAATTTGCTACCAGATTCATATTTGAGTTGACATTACTAATCTCATAACGATTGCTCTGGCTTACCTTTTTCTGATCCACTGTCCACCCTGTAAAGGTGTAACCGTTGTTCGCCGATGCATAAACCTGTGTGCTGCTGCCATGTGGAATGCTTCCACCACCAGACACACTGCCACCTTCCTGAGGATTTGCTCTAACCGTAACGTTGTGGTATCCCTCCTGCACTGTCACAGTGGCCGTAGCATAGATGTTAGAATCCTGCTTGGAAAAAGCACTTACCTTCAACGTACCTGCTCCCTCTGAAGGATCCACCGTTAAAAGTCCACTTTGGCTTACATTAGTTCCTGCGCTGGTAGCCCCCTCAAAGGACCAGAAAATAGACAAATCAGGATTGTTTCCGCCGTATGCCTGTGCCTGAAACTGATAAGTTCCTCCCTTAGTCACAGTAGCTGTTGTAGGCGATATCTCCACTCTGTCAATATAAGATGCTCGCTTAGCAACCGTTACAGAAAATACGATCCAAAATCCATCCCCATAATTGATGCTGTCATCTACTCCTATAAAAATGCTTCCACTATATCTTCCCTCTTTTACGGTTGACTTAGGCTCAATGCCGAAGGTAACCGCTTCCCCCGGTTTCACATAACTGCTGCCATGAATCTTAACATCAAAGGCTCCATTAGGATCAGTAACACTCCAGCAAATATTGCCAGCTTCATCTCCCACATTGAGAATCCGCACCGTCTTTTCCTCAAAATGATCCCCCTCATACACCGTGCCTAAACTGATGTCATCGGACTCTGGCCAGAGAGCAATCCCTCCATCATCATCGTCATCATCATCTTCATAGCCTGCACCCATCCATTCGGCTTGCTCTTCCAAATTTTCTGCCGATGTTGTCTGAACTGCTGCATTTCCATTCTCCTCAGCATGCACAATGCGAGTAAAGGCAGAATCTGATAAAACCAATGTTAAAATCATGATTACTGCCATACAGGCTTTTAACATTCTCTTTCTCATAGCATTTCATCCTTTCTTATTTATCTTTATTTTACCACTCTTTCGTATTAGGTGTCGACTGAAATAAAAGTCGGGTATATGGATGCCTAGGATTCTGAAATACCATCTGCAATTATCTGCGGTCATGACAGGGTCAAGACTGTTAGAATCCAAGTCCCTCGCCAGAGTAACCTTTTCTCCGCTTAATCACACTCTTTTTCTACCTGAATGAATCGCATCAGCCGGACAGACAAGCGCACAGAGATGACATCCAACACATTTGTGGGGATCTAATACCGGCTTTCTGTCCTTGTCAAGCCTGATTGCCTGATGTCCGCCATCTCTACAGGAAATCAGACAGCGCCCGCATCCAATACATTTACTCCTCTCGAATTTAGGATAAAGAATACTATCCCTCTCAAGTTCCTCCGTATCACACACTGCATCCAGTCCCAGTCCAACCAATTCCTCGACACTTTGAAAGCCTTTTTCATTTAAATAACCCAGAAGACCGTCCTTCAAATCATCTATGATTCGATAGCCATACTGCATCACTGCGGTTGTCACCTGAATGCTGCCCGCACCCAGAAGCAGGAACTCCAACGCATCCTTCCAGGTCTCCACACCACCCATACCGCTGATATGCATTCCTTTTAATTCCGGGTTCTTCCCCAGTTCTGCAATAAACCGAAGGGCAATGGGCTTTACTGCAGTACCGGAATATCCCCCTACAGAAGATTTTCCTCGTACCGAAGGTGCTGAGGCATAGGTATGAGGATTTACATTTACAATACTCTTAATCGTATTGATTGCTGCCAGTCCATCTGCTCCACCCCGCTTTGCCGCCAGAGCTGCCTCCGACATTGTCCCTGTATTCGGTGTCAGCTTCGCAAGGATTGGAATACTACATCCCGACCGCACTGCCCTCGTATATTTCTCTACCAGTTCCGGAATCTGTCCTACATCGGAGCCAAGCCCATCCTCTGCCATATTAGGACATGAAAAATTTAATTCCAAAGCATCTGCCCCTGCCTCAGCAGACATTCTTGAAAGTATTTCCCACTCTTCTTCATTTCGTCCCATAATGGATGCCAGCAAAAACTTATTCGGATAATCCTTTTTCAGCCTTGTAAAAATTTCCATGTTTTCTGCCAGTGCGTGGTTAGAAAGCTGTTCAATATTTTTAAAACCAATGATAGTCCCATTATCCCCTTTGATTGCAGAAAACCGTGGAGAGGCTTCGTGAATGTCCATGAAACATACTGTCTTGAAGGCAGCCCCGGCCCACCCCATATCAAAGGCTCTTGCACACATTTCATATGTACTTGCAACTACAGATGAAGACAATAAGAAAGGATTTTCCAAAGGAATGCCACAGATATCTGTCCGCAGTTTTGATTGCACAGATTCCCCATCCGTTCTTTCCTCCTCCGGCAATTCATGTAACTTCTTCATCAATTCTTTAATCGCAACCTTTCCCTGTCGGATACATGCCTTTTCACAGGGTGCATCACATTCTTCACAAGGAAGCACCTTCGGAAGCTTCCTTGCTGCTCCCTCCTCATTATCAAACCAGACACTCCGCAAAGCCCTGTCACATGCAATCCTCCCGCATGCCCTTGCACAGGGCGCATCCTCGCAAAGCACACAGTTCATCATATCATTTCTGCTAATTTTTCTCTCATACCCCATACTGCTCTCCTCTTTAGTCTTTCC
This sequence comes from uncultured Lachnospiraceae bacterium, assembly GCA_945868485.1. Classification (GTDB taxonomy): domain Bacteria; phylum Bacillota; class Clostridia; order Lachnospirales; family Lachnospiraceae; genus Suilimivivens. The sequence goes on from CAMBLS010000077.1 coordinate 4,929, forward strand.
CTACAACAGCTGCCCTGACTTCTACTTGTAGTACTGAAAGCTGAAATAATTATCAAAATCTTCGAGCATCATATACCGCCCCTCATAGCTTGCAATAATATCCTCTGCCAGCTGCTCCTCAATTGGTGTGTCATTGGTCACATCCCAATCCTCATCATATGCCATATACCAGGGATGATCAGGATTATTTCCCATATCATACATAATTGCCTGAATCACCTGCATTTTTGTTCCATCTAAAATATAGTAATGCCATCCGCTAAAGCTCGAACCACCGGAGCCGACATTTGCAAGCTGATAGCCTCCTGCTTCTTCTTCGCAGATATAATAACGGCTACGTTCCATGCTGCTGAAAATTTGAACCGGAACACCATCCTCCAATGCATACAGGTCAAAAATAACTCTGCCCGTAAATTCATCCCCGTTTAAAGCGCCGATTAACAGCTCCCAATATCCGTCATTGTTTACATCAACATAAGCATATCCCAGATTTTCCAGAGGATTTCCATCATAGCAAAAAGCAGTGAGATTACTCATACCTTCACTTAATAGCTTTCCTTCATCCCATTTTTCGGTCAGTGCTGCATAATATTGATCCAGCACCTCCCCATACTGCTCATCGTAAGAGGAAGCCGCATCTCCCTCGTATTCAAAATCCTCTTCTATAGCTTCCTCTTCTACAGCTTTCTCTTCTGCAGCTTCCTCTTCTGCAGCTTCCTCTTCTGCAGCTTCCTCTTCTATCTCACCAATCTGCTCAACATTCACTGTTTCTGACTGCACATCCTCATCCGAACCACAAGCAGAAATTGAAAATGCCATTACACAGGCCGCACATAACCATAATAATTTTCTTCTTTTCATATTTTATTCTCCCTTCACTACAGACAATCAATCATGTTCTTTTTTGCTTCCTTCAAGCATCCTCCCTGCAATCTGTACCTTTCTATGCAGAAAAGAGGCTGCATAAGCCTCTGTTTCTGCTGATTTTGCTTATATTTTCATCACGCTGCAGGTGATGCCGGAATCATCGTTGCATCCGGGTGCGATGTCAACTCAGGAGTTGCTACCGGTGTAGGTACTTCTGTTGGTGACGATACCGCTGTCGGCTCCGGTACCCCGGTAGGTATCGATGTTGGCGTAACCGATGCCGTAGGTGTGGGACCGGGTGTCACTTCTGTATCCGGTGTTCCTGTGGGCGCTATTGATGATGTAGGCGTGGGGCTGGGCGTTGCTCCCGTATCAGGTGTTACCGTTGGCAATAACGATGGTGTAACCGTTGGCATGGGAGTGGGTGTCATTGTTGGTGTGGGCGATGCCGTAGGGAAACGTCTCATGGAAAACATTGTGGGTTCGCCCGAGCTGAATTCAGGCAGTTTGTCTGTCTCTGTCGCGAAACAGCTTAGCTTACCTTCACTATTTCCACACTCAATCAGAAGTCGCCTTCCATCTCGCACATTCGAATACTCTACTTCCTCAAGCACTATGTGTGAACTCAGTCCATATGTTTCCTTTGAATACCATGTGCTTACATCTCCACCCTGCTCCTGGAGACTCTGTATAATGTACTGATAAGTAGTATCTCCAGCCTCACTAACTCCTATTGTTTCTCCATTTGCTTTCTTTATTTCAATGAGCTTCCATTCATTTGCTACGCTTTCCCCTTGCTTTTCAAAAATAAGCTGTGCGTTTTCACTTCCGGAAGCACTGTTCAGTCTTACGTTCACGCTCCTTTGTTCGTCATCGATCCATGTTGTTTCGATTGGAATTCTTTCACTACTACCTTCCATGCCAATCTGATACTCCGTTGCATATTGATAACCTGTTACATCAAATTCCTTCTTATTATCGGTATCGGAAAAAACAGGAAAAGCCAAAAGGCCTGTAAGATAGTTTCTGGTTTCTATTTCGTCTTCACTGTTTTCTGCCACCATGGAAGCGCCATAGAGATAGAACGCCACATTCTTAATCTTTTCTTCAGTATCCTCATCCTTATATCTTATGTTCAAAGATGTATTATCCACCAGTTCCACACTGCTAATCACATCAGTCCAATTCTCTTCTGTGGAACCTCCCAGAAGTTCCTTGAGAGAGCCGCCCTCAAAGTAATCCAAAATATTAGATGAATCTAACTTTTTAACTACTATCATCAGGTCTCTGTCTTTCCACACATCAGAATAGCTCTTTGAGGTCAAAGTAATCGTATCCGATAAGGAATAGATTTCATTTGAGTAACATACGCCTTCTTTGCCTTCAACTTTATATCTGTAGAACTCATAAGGATAATCTGCGTCCAGCGTAATACTATGGAAAATATTTTCATCCTCATTATAACCATAATAGGCACCATCTATATCATCAATTCCATCCAGTTCCCAAGTATCATTCTCCTCATCTAAAATAAAATTAATCTGTGCATCATCCTGTGCAATGTACTTGCCATTAGCATCCCTAGAATAGGTCTTTACATCCACCATTCTGAATGTCTGATTATTATTTTTATTTTTTTCTTCAGTCGTTGGAATAGGGATGCCGTCACTGCCATTTACCTGAATCCAGTATTCATATTCATCAGTAGCACTCGTGTTATCTATATCCTCCCATATCTGCACAAGCGGTTCCGAAATTCCGGTGGCAAAGTTATAGGAAAGCTGCGAGGTAAGATATTGTCCTCCATTGATTACTTCACCCGTCTCCTTCTTTAAATCCATTTTACTGCTCAGATAAAACTTTGTGCTCAACAGGTTTTCCTTAATGTATTGCTTTTTTTCAGGATTGAAATATACCCGAAGCGTATAATTGTTTCCAGCTTTAATTTCCTTAATGATATCTTTCCACTCACCCTGAGCCTTTGGAACATTCTGATATACATATTTATTCAAAAAGTTCTTGTATGTAGGGAATATTTTCATATCGCTGTAATATGCTTCATATTTCGCTTCATTTAACTCTTTGGCGTTTTCAAAATAAATAGTAACACCATGGATTCTCTCAGTTTCCTGTGTTGACTTCTGATAAACGATTGCCCCCGTTCCATCTACTGACAGCAGATTTCTTAGGTTTGTCATATGCTCCGAAGAAATCCCCTTCTGCTTCAGCAAATCCAGAAAATGAATCAAATCAATCTGACAAACAGTGGTCAGATCCTCATTCCATCCAAACTCCATTACCTCATCTCTTGCTGCAAAAAATTTGGAATACCAGTCAGAATCTGTATTGGCATATGTCATCATATCTCCTGCCCATGCCTCAAATTCATCTCCCAATTCCAAAATTTTGTTCAGATTAACCAGCGACATGGTCTGAACCTGATCGAGATCAGACTTGTACTCACAAAAATCATCTACAATCTTTTTTCCTATTTTTTCTATAGCATTGCCCTTCAAGAGCTTCGGAAATTCTCTGTAATCCCAGCCGCCGCGCTCTGTCTCTTCCGAAGAAATATAGTAATTTCCATACTGCGCCAGCACTGCCATCACCTCAATAGAAGACATTAGACAGGCGTCCATACCGATAAAGCTCCACTTCTTACCGTCCTTTCTCAGCTTACTGCTGTTAAAGGCAGAACCAAGTTCAGGAAGCTCCAATGAATCATTTTTATTATTGTCCGTTCTTACATTTTCATCATAACATACACCCGCCACACCGGAGCCATGATTCCAGAGGATAATGCTGTATTCTTCTGCCTTGTAGTGGTCGTATGCAAAATCCATAAACCCCGCAAGTAATGCAGGATTTCCCATATTCTTCCCATTGACCCCCAAGGACAGGTTACTAAGATCTGCCACCTTCTTTAAGGTATCTTCATTCAACAGATCACTTGCCTCTCGGGAGCTAAAGGTAGTTGCCTGAGGATGTACTTCATAAATCACTGCATTGCCATGTTCGCAGCTGTTCTTTAAATATTCCGGTTCAGAGCCTTTCCACTCTGCATTCCCGCCCAAAAGGACAAGCACATTTACATCATCAGAATCAAAGTTTGAACTGATAAGCCCACTCAAATCCTTCGGTATCTGCGAAATAAGGTCAGAACCACAAAGGTAGATGAGCATGGTATGCTTTTTCTTTGCTGCAGTTCCATCCGTAGGGAGAGTCATTTTCTTTCCTGCATCCTCACAGATAAAATCAGAAAGGTTAATCGGTGTAATTTCACTGTAGACCGGGAAGGAGTAACCATTGGGACCCTTTTCTTCCCCACGACTTACTGTGATTTCCTGTTCTGTACCTGAACCGGAACCAGTCTCTTCTCGCTCCGGCGTTGCAGCCGGTGTCGGCTTTGGCGTTGCCTTAGGCGATGCTGTCGGTAAAGCAGATGGCGTTACCAGGGGAGTGGGTGATGGTTTCTTTCCCTGGTGGCTATTACCACCATTGGCCGCTATGTTTTCTGAATCGGAAGAATTTGCCTCACCATTGCTCTCCTTAGATGCATTTGCTTCCTGAAGTCCCGGTTCCTGTGTTGCTTCTGCCACAGAAGATCCCGAAACCCCCTCTCCATCCTCTTCTCCGGTTCTATGAAGTTCACCTGATATTCTGTCAGAATCTCCCGACGCATTTTTTCCCGCAATCGCCTGATACAGGCTTGTTGCTCCATAAGCCCCGATTCCTGATAACAATACCAGCGCCAGAACGATTCCTGCGGTTGCAAGCTTATGCTCCTTTATCCATCCCATCATCAGAAGACCCTTTTTACTCTTTTCTCCCTGCTGCTCATCTTCCCATTTTTTCACTTCAATGTCTCCTCTTTTGATTTCATTTTATCTACTATAGCACAGCTTCCGTAACCAAACCGTAACCGAAAAAACTGTTATTTATATATTATCTCATTGTATCATAACGGTTCACAAAAGGGACTCTAATACTCCCCATTCAACCGTTTCCAGCAGAATGGGGAGCCTTACTTGCTCAAATTATTTCAGTAATGCATTAATGTTTTCCAAATAATATTCTGTCAAATCAACTCCCGAACGGGCACCAATCAGAACTTCTCCAATCAAATTTCCCTGGCTGTCCACGAAAATTGTGGTAGGTGTATAGATCGTATACTGTCCAACCAATTCCAACAGCTGTTCATTCATTACAAGCTGTGTAAATTTGACGCCGGTCTTTTCGGTAATTGCAGCTGCCAATTCCCCATTTTCTTCCCCATCTACACACAAGCCAATGATATTGGCATTCTCAGGGAGCTGTTCAAATGCTGCCTGAAGCTCAGGCATCTCTTCACGACAGGGTCCACAGCCTGTTCCCCATATATTAATCATTGTTACCTCATAATCCTTAAAGATATCCTGTGTCACAGTATTTCCGTTCAGATCCGCTGTCTGGAAGGAGGACAGATTAATTGCAGATGCTTTATCTGCAGCTGCCTGCTCCTGTGCCTCATAGTCAACCGCATGTGCCGGGAAGATAACCAGATTTTCTTTAAGTTCTTCCATAGAATCAATTACATATTGAAATAGCATAAGATCTGTCTCGCTGTATCCCTCTGTGGGAAGTGCTTCATTATAGCAGAAATAGTATTCCTTTCCTCCAAAGGTTCCTACTTTTTCTACAGAGGAAAAGCGATTTCCATAATCACTGTCTGCAAAGAGCGCTTCTGTGCTTCCTGCATCTCTGGTAGTGATTGCAACGAATGGAAAGCCGGTTTCAAATATCTTGTAGTATGCTTCCTGTTTCTTCTCTTTTGAAGCATTCAAATCCTCATTGATTTCTTTAAATTCCTGAACTGTCTCTGATTTACCAATGCAAAATACCAGAGCATTTCCACAGTAATCCAAATATAAGTGATTGCCCAGTTCATCAACGTGTTCCCAATCATTCCATCTGTCAGGAATACCAAGCCCAAACCCATACTCTTCCATGTTTAACGTTGCCTCAGGTGCCTCATTCCCCTTGACAGTTTTCATGCCCTCTTCGGTATACTCTTCATTAAAATAGACATCTTTCCATTCACCATCTTTAATGGTAATGGTCTCTTTTTTCTTTCCACAACCTACCAGTGCTCCCACTGCCAAAGCAAGTACCAATAAAGCTGCTGTCAACTGTTTCTTTTTCATATTTTCCTCCATTCTTCTGCCCTGTGGATGCAACCCTTCGGACAGGCATCCATACAGTTTCCACACCGAATACATTCTGGTGAGTTAATATCTTT
>CAMBLS010000078.1 GCA_945868485.1 uncultured Lachnospiraceae bacterium
TGGTAATATCGCCATCCATGATAAATTGTCGTTGCTGTGCCTCGTACAGCTTCACAATTTCACCATTTTCAGCACCTACGCTGACAAATCCTTCTGTCGACCATTCAGCATCATCTCGCTGTTCATAAGCGCTTTTTTCATCAATCTTAGTAATCTTGCATACCCACGAAGCCACTCTCTTCATATTTTCCTCTGAAGCACGATAATTCATGCCGCGGTAAAGTACTTTGGTAAATCGCTGCAAATCTTCTTCATGCTCTTTCGCAAAGGTAGGAGATACCACCCATGATGAAAGTGAGGCAAGACGGTTGGAAAAGTTTGTATTGCTGGAAATCACGACACAATCCTGACCAAGTTTTCTTTTTACCTCCAATGTATAAGGCGACCAAAGTGCACAGGCATCCAGCTTACCGTCTACCATAGCTGCTGTTATTTCTTCCGGACTGCCATATACGATATCGCAATCCTCCTTTGCAATTCCCACACGGCTTAAAGTAAAGTTCAATATTGTTTCACTTGTAGTTCCTTCTATCGTTCCTATACGCATTCCCTTTAGTGCTTTCATACTGATAGCACCCTTCTTCTGGCTTCCAAGGACTGCCTCCGCATTGGAAATGTGTGAAAGTAAGAAGATTTTTACATCACCTTTGATACAAAGCTTATGTGCACCGTGCCCAATATAACCAATATCAATCTGACCATCCTTAATTGCCTGAATAATCTGTACACCATTGCCAAACTCCTGAAGTTCGACTTCAATATTTTCCTGAGCAAAATATCCCTGCTCAATTCCAACTGCAATGCTACACAGACTGGCATAATTTGGCATATATCCAATTCTTAGATGTATCTTTTTTGATTCTTTCTTCTGCACTTCATTGACAAAGCTTCTGGCATCATATTTAATTGCATCCTTCATATCTGAAAGCTTAAATGCCATTTGATTCAGTTGTGCAGAATTTTTCAAAACACTATTAAAATCATTCAAAATCAGGTGGGAAGATTCTGAATTATTCAAGCCCAATTCGGTAAGATCTTCCATTTTCTCCAAAATACTATTTTTGGCTGTTTCCAGATTTTCTAAATTTCCTTCTACTAAATTGAGATTATCAAACAGTTCTCGTATTCTGTTTTCAGTTTGAACCAAAAGAGGTTCCGTACTCTGCAAATTATCTGTCTGCCTTACAAACATCTCTTTCATTTGGTCAATACTATCAGCAGAATTTCTGGAACACTCATTCAATTCTCCCATAATCTTGCCAATATTGTCCGCACTATCTTTTGTTTTCAGGGCAAGCTGGCGTATTTCGCCCGCCACTACAGCAAAACCTTTCCCTGCCGCTCCTGCTCTTGCAGCCTCAATGGAAGCATTTAAACTGAGCAAATTGGTTTTGTTGGAAATTTCATTAATTGTACCTATCGTAGCCAAAATCTGAGCAATTGCATCATTAGTCAACTTAGTATTTAGCAGGACATCATCTATTTTTTCTGAGGTTTTTCTGTTATATTCCATCAATTCCTGGAAAATGCGAATTACTTCCCGGTTACTCTCTGCCATTTCATTTGCAGCAACAGTCAACGCTTTTATATAACGGTCATTTTCCTCAATACCATGTCCGATGTTTGCAGAAAGCTCTTTCGTATAACTGATGCTGCCGGCAATCTCTTCATTTCCATTACTAATTTCGTTTATGGAACTGCTTACCGATTTAACCAAGTTATTGGTACTTCCTACGAGATAATTCAAGTTAAGAATATTTTCATTTAAAATATCAGTATCCTTTAAAAGATTGTTAATAAATCCTTTAAAGTCCTGTCTCGCAGTGCTTTCTTCACCGATTTCCTGTTTTTTCTTTTTCTCCAACAGCCTCATCGCACTCTCCTCCGTTCCGTCATTTGATGAAATCTTTCAGTGTGGCTGCTTTTTAGCAGCAGCCACAACCAGGTCTGTGTCCATAAGCATCCATACAATCATCTGCAGGATTCTTCATACAAAGATGTACGGCTGCCTTTTTAAATGTCATGGGAAGTGCTAATATATTAGGATTTTCTCCCACAAATTTCTTCTTTGCATCCGCTAATGCTTCTTCAAAGGTTTCTCTCGTCTTTAATCCCATACCTCTAGCAATACCAGGCTCCTGTGCACCTACAATATAAATTGCGCTGGTGTTCATTTCTGCTATATGTCCACAGGACATCATGGAGAAACCATGGAAAGGATGAAATGCATTTGTAAAGCGGTATTTCCTGATATATTCCTCATTTGTGGCAAAATATTCTCCGTAACGGTTCATATCTGGAAGAATATTCATATGATCATGCTGGAACAGATCGTACACCTCTCTAAGATAAGGCCAAAGCTCATCATGGAAATATCCATCACAAGTAGATGCACAGATGATAACACATTTGTCACTCATAACTCTCTTAAATCGCAATACCTGAGCGCTCAATGCCTGCATCATCATAATCGGATTGGTTCCCATACCATCCCCGTAATGGAATTTCTGCGGCATACCAAATACTAAAACATCATATTTCTTCTCTGCCCAATGTACATATGTTCTCTTATCAGCAACCTCCCAGCTTAAAGGCATCATCTCTTTGGCATAACCGGAGAAGATAGCAATCTGTCTGGAAGATGTATCAAGCACTGCGTCACAGCAGAAGAAAGGATGACCCATTTTTTCTTCCATATGCATGCTTATTTCATCAAATTTATTTCTCATCAGACTTCCACCATTTACCGGAGTAAAGTCCTCACGGTGCATAACAGAAGGTACATGATGACTTGCAATACTTTTCCAGTTGGTAATTCCAGTTGCACTATGTTTATAGCCACCTGAATAACCACCATAAGGATTTCCCTGTACATGACCAATCAGAATTGGAATATCACTGTCAAAAACGTATTTATTCATATAAACCGGATCACCTCTTTTGGTAGTTCCAAGGTCAATCATATGATCCGGGTCTTCACTGTCATGGCTGATAATTTGTCCTGTATGCCAGAATTCATCAAAAAGCTCCTGTCCAAAAATCGCCTTGGCATCCGACTCCTTACTTCTTGGATGCAGACCATTTGAAATGATGAAAAGAATATCCTTCTTTTCTACACCTGCTGCATATAATTCCTTTAAAATATATTTAATACTGAGCTTGCGGTGACTGGTCGCCTGCTCTCCACCCTTTACCCTGTCAGGAACTATAATTGTAACAGTACTTCCCTTATGAGCCAATTCTGTTAAGGTAGGCATTCCTATAGGATGAGCCAGACTTTCCAGATAAGCTTTCTCCAACTGATCCTCAGGAATATAATCAGGATCCTTTACTGTTTCCCCCGGGATAAATACATCTGTTGTATCAGGCAGCTCTGCACTCATCAAGCCCTGTCCATATTCAAAATCCAATTTCATTGTTGCTTCCTCCATTCTGTTTTTATTTGCACGCTTCCATATAAAGACGTATAATTTCCAGATATTCTTCTGGATAATATCCTATTTCTCCCTGGAAACGAGTTAATGCTATCAATCCACCATCAATTTCCTCAATGGAAGCCAGCATAGCTGCATTTTCCTGTTTCAGGCCTCCGCCATAAACAATATCCATTCCACCTGTCTTTTCTTTCACAAACCTTGCAATCTTAGTAATATATTCCTTATCAGCCGGCTGTTTACCTGGACCAATAGACCAGATAGGCTCATAAGCAATGACCACCTTGGATACATCCACTCCTTCAAGACCGATGGAAAGCTGCTTTCCTAAAACTTCTTGCCACTGCTCTTGTTCCTCGCTTTTTTCTCCAATGCAGTAGAGTACGGATAACCCTCTGTCTATAGCGCACTTGATTTCCTTATTCAAAAGTCTGTTTACAGCATCTGTATCAGTGACACCAGCCTCTGCCAACACACCTGCCTTATCATTGCGCTCTTCACAATGACCAATAATGGTAGAAACACATCCTGCCGCTGCCATGGATGCCGCCGGACGGTTCGTGGTAAAAGCTCCAAAATTTCCTCCCTGCTTAACATCATCCCTGAAAACACTCTGACAGCCTACCTGAACAGGGCTATCTTCCTTTCTTGCCGAAAGAGCAGGCAGTAAATGCATTTCCGGAAAATACATACAAAATTCTGCTTTCTGGGGATCATACTTTCTGAGTTCTTCCTGAGTTTGTTCAACGATATAAGCCGCCCAGTCAGAAAGAGGTGCGATTCTGTTTACTCCTCCCATTTCCACAGGGACATCAAATCTTTTAAGATTAAGGTAAATATGCTTCATCTTCTATCCAAACCTTTCCGGAATCTTAAATTCCTGCCTTTTTATAACGTTCAGCCATCTGCTCTAAAGTAACAACCTCTACCTTAGGTGCCTTTCCATAGCTTCCGAATTTCACTACCAATGTTCCTACTACTTCCTTTACACCGTCTTCAATACATTTGCAAATTCTTGCCGTATCATCATCAGGAATATTGCCGTACATAACTGTATCCATAATAGGAGTTATGAATACTCGAGGATCAAATGCTGCTTTATTCTTTTCAAGCAATTCATAAATACCGCCTACAGAAGGGCTATTGCGTAAAGCTTCATCCTTCTTAAACAGCTCTTTCATATTACGAGTTACTGCAAGACGAATATCTGTATCTACATTAATCTTATTGATTCCATAATGAGAAGCCTCTATCAGCTGATTAGCGTCAATACCATTTGTATTGGTCAATTCACCGCCCAGAGCATTAATTTCATCTACAATATAGCGAGGTACAGTAGAAGAACCATGACTTACCAGATAACCTTCAATTCCTTCATGACGCATACATTCTTTTATAGCAATAACGATCTCCTTACGGATTACAACATCCTTGCCCTTGCTTGCACCGTGCATGGTTCCATAGCTGATTGCCAGAGCATCTACTCCTGTTTTTCTGAAAAAGTCAACAGCATGGAGAGGATTTGTATAAGTACTGCTTGCAGAGAATACATGATCTTCCACACCTGCCAGCACTCCTAATTCGCCTTCTACGGAAACACCTCTTTCATGAGCATATTTTACTACTTCTCTGGTAAGTTCCACATTCTCATCAAAAGGAAGAGAACTTCCATCAATCATAACACTGGTATAACCACCTTCAATTGCTGCAATACAAGAATCAAGATTTTTACCGTGATCCAAGTGTAAAGCAATCGGAATAGGACTGTCTGTTCCATATTTCTTTACCGCATCAGCAATATTTTTTGCTCCTGCTTTTTTATCCTCCAGTGTGGCATTCATAAAATCGGTACGACCTCCCATAAACCCGTTGGCAAGGTCTGCACCCTGTAAAATAGCAGGGCTACGAAAAGTTTCATGAATTCCAATTACTGCTTTTGCCTGACAGACTGCATTTACATTAAATGCTCCCTGTGCATAATTATTTTTATCTGCCGCCTCAAGGACAGCTCTCATAGGTACTAACATTGTCATCCTCCTTTTGTTCTTGCTTATTGTATTTTTATAATTTTTTTTAACTAATTAAAGGAAATCATAGGTGGGATGTCGCCTCCAGCAAGTGGTCTACACCACTCTTTAAAGGCTTCTGTTACACCGTTTCCTGCCTCATTAATATATTCATCCGGCATGGTACGTTCATGCAACATCACCTGATCGATATCTACAAGGAATGGTTCCATTTGATAAGGCTCTGTGGAGACTCTTCTGAATGCCACCATCTTTCCAGTTTCTCCTTCCAGTACAGCCCGACATGCCAGCTCTCCCGCCAAAATGGCTTCTTCCCTGTCTACCGGACTTTGCAGTGAAATGGAAGCCCTGCCAAGAAGTCCCGGTTTTTCTCCCCTTGCCTTGTATCCCAGCTTTTGAATCACCAGGTTAGCAAGATGAGCACTTACATCTCCAAAATATGTAGACCTTCCAACTTGGAAGATGGGAGGCACAATGGGCTTTCCTTCCTGGTCTTTAAGACCTTCACTTGATACTACCACAATCCCAGATTTTTTTGTAAGGAGCTGTTTTACATCTTCAATATATTTATTTTCATCAAAAGGACGCTCTGGCAAATAAATCAAATCCGGTCCAGGCCCACCATTATCAGCAGCAAGTGCGCTGGCTGCTGTAATCCATCCAGCATTCCTTCCCGATGCCTCCACAACTACAACATGAATGGGGAGTCCTTTCACATCAGCACATACCTCTCTCACACTCTGAGCAATATATCGTGCTGCACTGCCAAATCCGGGACTATGATCTGTAATGGCAATATCATTATCCATAGTTTTGGGAATTCCCATGACACGGATATCAAAGCCCTTTCTCCTGCAGGCCTGATATAACTTACCACAGGTATCCATGGTTCCGTTTCCTCCGTTAAAAAGCACACAGCTTATATTTTTGGTCTTAAGAATATCTGCCATTTTTTCATACTCTGGCTGCTCTAACTCATCCCTTGAGGTTCCAATAGCGCTACCAGGTGTAGTGAGCAAAAGCTCAAGCTCCTCTGCATTTACTGCATCAAGCTCTACCAACTGCTCTTTTAAAAGTCCCCCTGTTCCATTTACTGCCCCATAAATATGCTGTACTTCCTTATGTTTAAGCGCCTCTTTAATCGCACCGTAGAGTGAAGCGTTAATTACTGCTGTAGGACCTCCTCCATGAACGATTAAGATATTCTTTTCCATATGCGTCCTCACTTTCTTTCCAATGTTTCCCCATAATAATTTATCAGAATAAATGCTCTATACCCAAATCCCTGATAATCTGTACAATTTCCTTGGAACGACTACATCCAAATTTCCTGTTCAGTCCTTTCATCTGAGTTTTAACAGTACTTGGTTCAACACAGCGTATTTCTGCAATTTCATTCACTTTGCACCCATCTAACAAAAGTTTAATCAAATGTCTTTCTGTACTGGTCAACTTAGATATGCTGTTGATAAAAAATAAAAGGCTTCTTTCACTTTTTTGAAGGCGTTGATATTCCGCCATTATGGTTTCATGTATCCTTGTAGTCATGACAGGATTTCCCCTGTATGCACAACGAATATGGTATAAAATTTCTTCTTCTTTGGAATCTTTTACCAGGTAATCCAATGCCCCTGCTCCCATTGCCATTACTATCATTTCTTTCGTTTCATGACATGTGAGAAAAATAATTCCGGCTTCCGGCTTTTCCTCCCGGATTTTTTCTGTTGCCAGAATACCGGCATTCGTTTGTTCCATTTCAATATCCATTAGGATAAGATCAAATTCCTTTTCCTTTGCAAGTCCTATGATCTCCCGCCCAGATTCTGCTTCACCCACAATCTCCATATCAGGCTGCGCGTTAATCATCTCGCACATGTTTTCTCTGATCAGTGGAAAATCATCCGCTATCATAATTCTAATCTTGTTTTCCATAATTTTCCTCTTTACGAATACCCTTTAGCACAAACATTACTGGTATTTTGGTAACATGATAAAGAAACTGCTTCCCTTTCCCGAAGTGCTTTCTACTCGCAAAAAGCCCAAATGGCTTTTTACAATCTTCATTACATAATACAACCCCATTCCCCAATTCGAATTAGAATTTTTACTGGAATAAAAAGGATCAAAAATCTTCTTTACATGTCGTTTGTCAATTCCCATTCCATTGTCTCTGACTTCAATCACCGTATACAATCTTTCTGTATGACACAAGAGAGCAATTTCTCTCTCTCTGAATTCTTCTGTCTGTGCCACTGCCTCTCTGGCATTAATCAAAAGATTATAAAGAGCCTCGCAAAAGTGTACTTTATCGACAAGAATAGTGGGATTATCCCCTAAGTCTACTTGTATTTCTACTTGTGGATACTTTCCGTGAAAACGCTCCACTGCATCTTGAGCAATTACACTCATACTGACAGGAACCATATAAATGGCATTCGACTTTACACAACTGTACAACTCTTCAATTCTAAGCAGCAATGTTCCGTTAATTTCTTCCAACGTATCCACATATTCCTTCAGCTTTACACTGTCCGGCTCCGGCTGTTCATATAGCTGGTCAATACGCTTAAAGATAATTTTATTGGCAATCAACTCGTTTTTCATACTATGTACAAACATGGAAGCGCCAATCTTTGCTGTATCGAATTTACGCTCCATCACAATATCTTCTTTGCTTGCCACATAATTTCTACTGGTAAACCGAAACAGGCTATAAAATCCCAACACGCTCCCTACCACACTAATAATTACAAGAGTATAGTAGCTCTCCACGGATGGGCTTACGCGCATATAGCCAATTCCCTTATTCCAACTGTCATAATATTGATAAAAACGATAAATCTGTCCCGGATCCTGCTGATAATACAAGAAATAAATTGCTGTTAACGCTAAAAGGCAGGTCAGTATCTGTGCAAATTGCCTTTTACAAAACTTCATTGTAATAGACTTAAACTCCAAAAGCAACAGTACACCTGAAATAACTATGTAAACAGTCATCCAAAAAAGGGTGACTTTATTGATAATCTGTTGGAAGAGTGCGTTGCACTCTGTAAGATAGCGATATAATGCGGGAAAATATAAAATAAGCGTAATAGCAGGTGGTATTGCTGCCAGTTTTTCAATCCAGGGATTTTTGCGTATAAAAGCAATCATGGAATAACTCATGGCAAGCTGTATCAGGAAAAACGGATATAATGTTCTCCCACATGCTACCAGATACCCCATCTGTCCTAAAGAAATCAAAAAATACTGTATTTTATTTTGAATTTCCTTAGAAAAATAGAAAAACTGCAGCACTTCCTGAGAAATACCACCTTTTTTCGCTATAAAAATCATAATTCCACAAATTTCAAACATCAGGCTTAAACAAAGCCCAAGCAACCAAATTGATTCTCTTGTTTTCTTTTCGAAGAAAATCAAAATGGAGGCAATAACAAGACATACCGTAAGCACAATCAGCATAAGTAATCCCTATCAGCTGATTCTTCTACCTCCTACGAATACATCTGAAATTTCAGCTGCTTCATCCAGAATAACGAGATCAGCATCCTTT
This sequence comes from uncultured Lachnospiraceae bacterium, assembly GCA_945868485.1. Taxonomy (GTDB): domain Bacteria; phylum Bacillota; class Clostridia; order Lachnospirales; family Lachnospiraceae; genus Suilimivivens. The sequence continues at coordinate 9,015 of CAMBLS010000078.1, forward strand.
CCATCTTCAATAGACCCTTTTTTGTCAAAAATACCAATTAATTTTGCCGGATTTTCTGTAAGCATAGGTATAATTTCTTCTAAAGGTCTTCCTGTATATGCAAGCAGATTCTTGAGTGCCACATTCTGTGTTAAAGTGCTTCCTGCACGAACTCCGTTTTCTGCCAACTTGGCATCTCCATCTTCTACCACAACATCATTTACTCCAAGCTTATATCTTCCGTCTGGTAGACCTGCCGCCATAATAGAATCTGTAATTGCCACTACTTTATCAATACCCTTTGTTTTAATCAACAGACGCACAACACCTGGATGTAAATGTCTGCCATCGCAAATAGCTTCGCAATAGATATCTGACTCCAATGCAGCTCCCATAATTGCCGGAAAATGCTGATGCAAAAGCTTCATAGCATTGAAAGTGTGTGTACAGCAGGCAGCACCCTTCTCTATTGCTCTCATACTGGTATCATAATCTGCACCTGAATGACCGATGGCAACTGTAATACCCATTTCTTTCATAGCCGGAATATCTTCTACGATACCTTCTACCTCGGGTGAAATAGTAATATATTTGATATTTCCCCCTGCACATTCCTGATACTCTTTTAACAGAGGCATGTTTGCCTTTTGCAATAAGTATTCAGGCATAGCTCCTTTATATTCTGCTGCCAGAAAAGGTCCTTCCAAATGAATACCTGCCAGATTAGCTCCCTGATGCTCCATTTCTTTATGCTTATTAAATTCTCCTATACACCATTTGGTCTGCTCTGCCGTATCTGTAAGGATAGAGCAAAGCCATGATGTAGTTCCATTTTTTGCCACAAAACGACAGATTTTTTCTAAATCTTCCGCTGTTGCCGCATTCACATCCACACCTACTGCCCCATGCGTATGTACATCAATAAACCCAGGAACTACTTTCTTCCCGGAGACGTCAAATTTCTCTGCTCCATCGGGTATAGATTCACTTTCTGGAAGTATTGTAACCTTTCCCTGACTAACTTTAAGATCTCTTTTTAAAAATGTGTGGTTAATGTAAACTTGGCCGCCCACAATATAATAATCTTTATGACAATCCATTGTCTTCCTCCTCTATTTTACCATATTTTCATTTCTGAACAACTATTATATTGGTAAATTTGCTACAAATTCGGTAAAACGGATATTAATATCGGGATGATCCTGTAAGAGGCTTACTGGAAAATGTGCAGATTTTTCTCCATAAGCAGCGTGTCTTACAACACTTCTGTGCCAATCCCTAAAGCAACCCAAACGAATCTTCCTTGCATGAGAGATTTCATTGATTCCAATCGTAATACAATAATGCGGCATATCATCTAACGCACCATTTAAATCACCGATGGAATTAACCGCTCTTGTTTCCTTGGAAATATCTAACACTCTTGTTTTTAATGCCAGAAATTCTTCGCAGCTTAATTCATCCTGAGGCTCGTTAAATGCCACATGACCGTTGATTCCAATTCCTCCAAAGCAGATATCTACTCCTCCCAGTTTTTCTATCAATTCAGGAATATAAGAAAGATTATCAGGATCGGGGAATACTCTCTGTTCCTTTGGCATCACTAAATCAGGATTGATTTTTGTATAAACTGTTCTATCCATAAAGCCCCTGAAACTTAATTTATGCTCTGCAGGAATCCATTTTTTATCGTCTGTCAGATATTCATCCATATTGATAAACCAAACATTTTTCAAGCTAATCTTTTCTTCATTTACCATTTCTACGAAGAATGGATACTGTCCTACGGGTCCTACCGGACAAATGAATACTGTTTTTTCACCAAGCTCATTTTTTCTTTTAATCTCATCCACCATTTCCTGTGCCATGGCACGGAATACAGTCGCATTATCCTCCATCACAATAAGAGGTATTTTGGGATTCTCTAATAACTGCTCTTTATTATAATAAAAATAGTCATGATGCATAAAGCTTTTCCTCCTTTTTATTAAAACAGGGCTGTTCTAGAACAGCCCTGTCTGACTCACATAAGAGCGGCTC
>CAMBLS010000079.1 GCA_945868485.1 uncultured Lachnospiraceae bacterium
TGTAGATATGGAAAAGATTGATTACTGTAAGGAAATGATGGAAAAGGCTGAAAAGCTTGGTAAGAAGTTATTACTTCCTGTGGATACAACCATTGCAGCTTCTTTCCCGAATCCTATTGACGCTGAAATCGAAGTTTCTGTTGTAGATGCTGACAAGATTCCTGCTGATATGGAAGGTCTTGATATTGGAACCAAGACAGCTGAGTTGTATGCAGATGCTGTTAAGTCTGCTAAGACAGTTGTTTGGAACGGACCTATGGGCGTATTTGAAAATCCTGTTCTTGCAAAAGGAACAATTGCAGTCGCTAAGGCTCTTGCAGAAACAGATGCAACAACCATTATCGGTGGTGGTGACTCAGCAGCAGCTGTTAACCAGTTAGGTTTCGCTGACAAGATGAGCCACATTTCGACAGGTGGCGGCGCTTCCTTAGAGTTCTTAGAGGGTAAGGCATTACCTGGTGTAGTAGCAGCAGACGACAAATAAATTAAATGATTTAAGGAGAAGAGAAAATGGCAAGAAAGAAAATTGTAGCCGGCAACTGGAAAATGAACATGACTCCCAGCCAGGCAGTTGCATTATGTGCTGAATTAAAGGACTTAGTAAAATCTGATGATGTAGATGTAGTTTACTGTGTACCTGCAATTGACATTGTTCCTGTAGTAGAAGCAGTGAAAGGAACCAATGTTGAGGTTGGTGCAGAAAATATGTACTTTGAAGAAAAGGGTGCTTACACCGGAGAAATCTCTGCAGCAATGCTGGTAGATGCAGGTGTTAAGTATGTAATCATCGGACACTCCGAGAGACGTGATTACTTCAAAGAAGACGATGCATTATTAAACAAGAAGGTAAAGAAGGCTTTTGAAGCTGGACTTACACCTATCCTTTGCTGTGGTGAAACCTTAGAGCAGAGAGAAATGGGTATCACTCTTGACTGGATTCGTATGCAGATTAAATCTGACTTAGTTGATGTTACAGCTGATCAGGTTGCAAAAATGGTAATCGCTTATGAACCTATCTGGGCAATTGGCACAGGTAAGACAGCTACTACTGAGCAGGCTCAGGAAGTATGTAAAGCAATCCGTGATTGCATCGCTGAAATTTATGATGCAGCTACAGCAGATGCAGTTCGTATTCAGTACGGCGGATCTGTAAATGCAGGTAATGCAGCAGAATTGTTTGCACAGCCCGACATTGACGGCGGTCTGGTAGGCGGCGCTTCTCTTAAGGCTGACTTTGGTAAGATCGTAAACTACAAATAAGTTATACTTTTTAGTTGATGATGAAAGGACTTTATTGCTCCAAAAGCAGTAAAGTCCTTTTTTAAAGAATAGGAATTGGACTGTATTATTCGGAGAAAGTATGTTACAATGTTCGTTGAAAGTTTTTACTGATCGTTGCATAAGTTCTGTATGTCGGAGGATTGTTTGAATGGACAATATTTTGTATCTGGTTATTCCCTGCTACAATGAGGAAGAGGTCTTACCGGAAACATCATCTAGATTGAAGGGAAAAATGAATGAGCTGATTGGGCAGAATAAGATTGACTCCAAAAGCCGTGTTATTTTTGTAAATGATGGTTCGAAAGACAGAACATGGGAGATTATACAGAATCTGCATCAGGAAGACAGACTTTTTGGAGGAATCAATTTAAGCAGGAACAGGGGACATCAAAATGCCCTTCTGGCAGGCCTTATGACGGTTAAGGACTATGCCGATATGGTTATTTCCATGGATGCAGATTTACAGGATGATATCAATGCCATTGATGAGATGATAGATAAATATCTCGCAGGTACAGATATTATATATGGAGTGCGCAGCAGCCGTGAAAAGGACACCTTTTTTAAGAAGGTTACAGCAGAAGGCTTTTATAAGGTCATGAATACTATGGGAGCGAATACAGTATTCAATCATGCGGACTACCGTTTGATGAGTAAGCGTGCACTGGAGGGATTGGCGCAGTACGGAGAAGTGAACCTGTTTCTTCGTGGAATTGTGCCTATGATTGGATATTCCACTGATGTGGTATACTATGAGAGAGGAGAGCGGTTTGCGGGTAAAAGTAAATATCCCTTAGGGAAGATGCTTTCCTTTGCGGTGGAAGGGGTTACTTCTCTTAGTACTAAGCCAATCAGAATGATTACAGGACTGGGATTCCTGATTTTTATTGTAAGTATTGGTATGCTGATCTACAGCTTGATCCGACATTTTATGGGAGCAACTATTGTGGGATGGACAACATTGATGGTGTCGGTATGGGGAATTGGTGGTTTGATTCTCCTTTCTCTTGGGGTAGTGGGAGAATATATTGGAAAGATTTATTTAGAGACCAAGGCTCGTCCCAGATTTATTATTGAACAGTTTTTAAATGATATAGATTAACAGAATAAATTTGATACAGATTAGAAAGTGTCGCTTCCTGGCGGCACTTTAAATATGGAGGTTTTTGTGGAAAATAAAATTGAAAGTTCAGCAGAAGGTAGATTGAGATATGAGGACTCGGGAATTTGCCCCGAAATTTTGAGGGCTGTACAGGAAATGGGGTTTGAAGTGATGACTCCCATCCAGGAGCAGGCAATTCCGGTGCTCCTAGAGGGAAAGGATATCATAGGGCAGGCGCAGACAGGTACAGGTAAAACTGCAGCCTTTGCAATTCCCATGATACAGACGATAGATGCGAAAATCAGGAAGCCGCAGGGAATCATCCTATGTCCTACCAGAGAACTGGCAATACAGGCTGCAGAGGAAATCCGTAAGCTTACGAAATACATGCATGGAATTAAGGTGTTGCCTGTATATGGTGGTCAGGATATCGGCAGACAGATCAGAGCACTCAGTCAGGGAGTACAGATTATTGTAGGAACACCTGGAAGAGTGATGGATCATTTGAGGCGTCATACCATCAAAACAGCTCAGATTAAAATGATTGTTCTGGATGAAGCTGATGAGATGCTGAATATGGGATTTCGTGAGGATATTGAGACGGTACTTACAGATATGCCTAAAGAACATCAAATGGCGCTTTTTTCGGCAACTATGCCTCAGGCCATCCTTGATATTACGGGAACCTACCAGAAGAATGCAGTATATGTGAGAGTAATGCCTAGGGAAATTACGGTGGCAGCTATTAAACAGGCATATTATCGTGTGGCGAAGAAGGATAAGACAGAAGCACTCTGCAGGCTGTTTGACTATTATCAGCCGGTGAGAAGTCTGGTTTTCTGTAATACGAAGAAGATGGTAGATGAAATTACTCTACAGTTAAAGGAGCGTGGATACGAGGCTGAAGGTCTTCACGGTGATTTGTCACAGAATCAGAGAGACACCGTCATGAATCTTTTTAGAAGTGGAAGATGCGCAATCCTCATTGCCACAGATGTAGCAGCAAGAGGAATTGATGTCAGTGGAGTGGATGCGGTATTTAACTATGACATACCGGAGGATATTGAATATTATGTGCATAGGATAGGGAGAACAGGACGTGCAGGGCGCAAGGGTAGAGCATTTACTTTAATTTCCGGAAGAGAAATCTTTAAGATTCGGGACATTGAGAGGATTTGCCACACCACAATCAGGGAAAGAAAAATTCCTACACCCGCTGATATTACTAAGGTTAAGGCGGGTAAATTGTTTGCAGAAGCTATGAAGATAATGGAACAAAAGGAGCTTAGTGATTTCAAAAAGTCCATTCGGCATGCATCAGAGGAAAATGGAGTTTCTGTTTTGGATTTGGCGGCGGCTTTTATGCAGATGCACATGGGAGATGAACCGGAGGAAATTCGGGAAGAAAGACCGTACTTTGATAAAAACAGAAGAAATAAAGAAAGACAGAGTGAAAGGAAAAAACATTTGTCAAGTGGCTTTCGGCGTGCTAGTATAAAGCGTAATAAAGATAAGCGATAGAGGTTTTATAATGGAAGAAAAAGAGATAAGAAGAGATAGAATGTCTGCAAAGGCGAGAGAGCGTAGAAGAAAGCGCAGAAAAAAGGCTGTAATGATGGAAAGGATAATCGTTGCTTTGTTGATTGTCACTTTCATTGTTGGAGGAACTGTGCTTGCTTGGAATCTGGTGCCGGGAATTAAGGTTTCCAGACATCTCGACGAGGCAAATGCGTTTATGGAGACAGCGGCATATGATGATGCGATTGCCAGCTGTGAGGAGGCACTTAAAATTGATTCTATGTCTATCAAGGCATATAGAGCAATGGCAGGTGTGTATCTGACCAAGGAAGACCGAAGAGCAGCGGAGCAGGTTTTATATCGTGGCTGGGAGACAACTAAGGATGAGGGCTTGCTGCAGGAATATTGTATCCAGCTTTTGAATGACGCTGTGGCAGATATCAATGCACAGAATTGCACCTTGAATACATTAGAAAAATGTGTCACCGCAGTGGAAAATAATCCAACAGGTGAAGATGGATTTAAATTATTGGAGGCATGCTATAACCGCCTGTTTATGACTGAAGAAACAGAATTATTCTGTAATATTAATGAAGACGGTATTTGTGGATTTGATCAATATCTTGAGCTTATGAATCGAATGATTATGGTTTATGAGCAAAATCCAACGGAAGAACTCAAAGCAGAAATTATTAAATATGCAGTGCCCCAGAATGCTGCACTCTGGATGGAAGTCAGCCATATACAGGATTATTTGAGTCTATTGGAACGTGTGGCAAAGCTCGATGAAAATGGACAGACTGACAAATTAAGAGAATGTCTTGGGAAGGCTGGCTGGATACAGAATATTTTTAAAGAAGCATTTGATATTTTTGAGGCTGGTGAATTCGAACCGATTAAGGAATTTATGCAGTCGGAGGAATATATTACTATTCGAGATCAGTTTATTGACGGTACGATGGAATACTGGGACGGCAAAACCTATATACCTGTAAGCAGAGAAAAAATGAAGCTTATATGGAAGGATGAACAGTGGAAGTTTTCTTTTGCTGATTTTGATGAATGTCCTGAAACAACAGGGGTCATCAAGGTTTGGGGAACCAAGCAGGAGGATGCAGGGGTACAGCGCTTGTGTATTTCCTATGAGCCTGCATCTGAAGATGGTTCTTACTATCCCCACATAACTTATGAATTTGTATATCTTTACAGCAATGTGAAGATTGGGGGAGAATATGTTCCGCAGATGAATTATCGGTTTGAAACCAGAATTGCAACTCCCCAGGGAACCAGTGCAGAGCTGATTGGTGACTGGGGTGGAGAACATGAGTGGACAATGGAATATTAATTGGCAGGTAAGGCTATGATTACATTTTTATCAAAATTTTTTATTAAGGACTATCAAAATACCGCAGAACAGAGAGTACGGCAGGCTTATGGAATGCTTTGCGGTGCGGTGGGGATTGGACTAAATATTTTTTTGTTTTGTGTGAAATTCTTCGCAGGGCAGCTTTCAGGTTCTATTGCAATTACTGCAGATGCGTTTAACAACCTATCTGATGCGGGCTCTTCTATTATTACCTTGGTAGGATTTAAGATGGCAGGTCAGAAGCCCGACAGCGATCACCCTTTTGGACATGGGAGAATTGAGTACATATCGGGACTCTTGGTTTCGGTTGTAATCCTGTTGATGGGGTTTGAACTTTTAAAGTCATCTGTTGAAAAGATATTGCACCCGGAGGCAATTGATGCGAATCCGTTGATTATGGGGATATTGCTGTTGTCTATATGTATCAAACTGTATATGTTCCTGTATAACAGAGGTATCAGTAAAAAGATAGACAGTGCAGCGATGATGGCAACTGCCAAGGACAGTATCAGTGACAGTGTTTCTACGGTAGCAGTATTGCTTACAACATTACTTGCATATCTGACGGGCATTCAGGCAGATGGCTGGTGTGGTGTTCTTGTGGCATTGTTTGTGCTGTGGACGGGATATGGTGCAATGCAGGATACCATAAGTCCACTTTTGGGTCAGCCGCCGGAACCGGAATTTGTAAAAAGAATAGAAGAAATTGTTATGGAATATCAGGGACAGGGTGTTCTGGGCATTCATGATCTGGTAGTACATAATTATGGTCCTGGAAGAGTGATGATTTCAGTTCATGTAGAGGTTCCCTCTGTGGGAGATATATTAAAGCTCCATGACATGATTGACTTGATTGAACACAGACTGTCGAGCGAGCTTGGATGCAGTGCAGTGATCCATATGGATCCCATTTGTCTGGATGATGAACTGACCAACCAGATTAAGGCGAAGGTAGCTGGGATTGTGAAACAAATGGAAGGAAATGTATCTTTTCATGACTTCCGGATTGTGCATGGTCCTACACACACAAATTTGATTTTTGATGTGGTGGTTCCCTTTGATTATCCTATGTCTGACAATGAAGTAGTTACATACCTGGATGAAAAGGTCAAACAAATTGATGAAAACTATTTTACGGTGATAGAGGTTGATAAAGCATATGCCTGATTTTTTGAACGGGTAAGGTGAAACTGTTAGAAAAAGGTTAGAAAAATGCCCGCAAAGGGTCAGAGAAAAGTTGCTAAGAGACCAAAAACAGTGTATAATGCTGATTGGTTGAAGATAATGAATATGTATTTATTGAGCAGAAGGAGAAATAGAGATGAAAAAACCCACAGTATTAATGATTTTAGACGGCTATGGTTTGAATGAAAAGGCAGATCACAATGCAGTAGCAGAAGCCAAAACCCCTGTAATGGACAAGTTGATGGCAGAATGTCCTTTTGTTAAAGGGAATGCAAGCGGTATGGCAGTAGGCCTTCCGGATGGACAGATGGGTAACTCAGAAGTTGGACATTTAAATATGGGTGCCGGACGTATTGTATATCAGGAACTCACAAGAATTACCAAAGAAATTCAGGATGGTACATTCTTTGAAAATCCTGCACTTTTAAAAGCAGTAGATAATTGTAAAAAGAATGATTCCGCACTTCACATGTTCGGACTTCTTTCAGATGGTGGCGTTCACAGCCATAATACACACTTATATGGTCTGCTTGAACTTGCAAAAAGAAATGGACTTTCCAAGGTTTATGTGCATTGTTTCTTAGATGGGCGTGATACCCCTCCTGCAAGTGGAAAAGGCTATGCAGAGGAACTGGAAGCAGAAATGAAAAAAATCGGTGTAGGCGAGATTGCTTCTGTGACAGGACGTTACTATGCAATGGACAGAGATAACAATTATGACAGAGTAAAGCTTGCTTATGATGCACTGACAAAGGGCGAGGGACTTACGGCAGTAAGTGGTCCTGAAGGCATTCAGGCATCTTATGACAGAGAAGAAACCGATGAATTTGTAAAACCTACTGTAGTTGTAAAGGACGGAAAGCCGGTTGCAACCATTCAGGATGGGGATTCCGTAATCTTCTTTAACTTCAGACCTGACCGTGCAAGAGAAATTACCAGAAGCTTTTGTGATGATGATTTTAAGGGATTTGAAAGAGGCAAGAGACTGGATATCACTTATGTATGCTTCTCCGATTATGATCCCACAATTCCAAATAAGGAAATAGCATTCCATAAAATTTCAGTAACCAATACCTTTGGAGAATGGCTGGCTGCCAACAATATGAAGCAGGCGAGAATTGCAGAAACTGAGAAATATGCACACGTTACCTTCTTCTTTAATGGTGGTGTAGAAGAACCCAATGAGGGAGAGGACAGAATTCTTGTAAATTCTCCGAAAGATGTTGCAACCTATGACTTAAAGCCTCAGATGAGCGCATACGAGGTATGTGATAAGCTGGTAGAGGCAATCAAATCCGGCAAATATGATGTCATTATCATAAACTTTGCAAATCCTGATATGGTTGGACATACAGGAGTGGAAGAAGCGGCAATCAAAGCTGTGGAAGCAGTTGATGAATGTGTTGGAAAGGCTGTGGATGCAATCAAGGAAGTGAACGGACAGATGTTCATCTGTGCTGACCACGGAAATGCAGAGCAGTTGGTTGATTATGAGACCGGTGCACCATTTACAGCACATACCACCAATCCTGTTCCTTTTATCATCGTAAATGCAGATCCTGCCTATACATTGAGAGAAGGTGGATGTCTGGCAGATATCGTTCCTACGATGATTGAGATGATGGGAATGGAGCAGCCGGAAGAAATGACCGGAAAATCCTTACTGGTAAGAAAATAAATTTGAAATAATCAGAAAGTCAATTAAGCGCTCAGTTTTTCTTGAGCGCTTAATGTGTATAGAGAGGAAATTATGGACAGGAGCAAGGGCAGAGATGAAATTTCATATGGCATTGTAACAGTCTTTTCGGTGATGGTATTTTTGGTTTTGATGTCTCTGCTTACAGGAAAGGGAATTACAGATGACAATGCGTATAATACCTATGCGCTCCAGGCAGACTCATGGAGGCAGGGTAGGTTGGATTTGGGGCAGAATTATCCGTGGCTGGAGCTGGCAGTCTATAATGGAAAGTATTACTGTAGCTTTCCACCTTTTCCCTCCTATGTGTTGTTCCCTTTGACTTTTTTGTTTGGAAGTCATACACCGGATTTTCTGTTGATCTGGTTATTGAATGCCATAACAGCATTTTTTTTGTATAAGTTGGCGGTAAACATGAAGCTTTCACCGTCAGCGGCTATGCTTCAGACCTTCTTTGTGATGATGGCAAGCAACTATGTATTTACAGCGATAGACCCGGCTGTGTGGTTTATGGCACAGACTATGTGTTTTATGCTGGCAGTCATGTCCATTTACTATGCATGTCAGGGAAAGGGCGCTTTATCGCTGTTTTTCTGGGCAGGCAGCGTAGGCTGCAGACCAATGCAGATTTTATTTCTTCCGGTATTGATAATCCTTCTTCTTCAATTTATAAAAAGGGAAAATCCACAGATTTCATATAGTCATGCCGTTGTCAAACACTTGAAATGGGGAATTCCTGCAGGTGTGGTTGCAGTATCTTATATGCTCCTTAATTATCTGCGTTTTGGAAATATTCTTGAATTTGGTCATAATTATTTGCCGGAATTTACTACGTCAGAATATGGTCAGTTCCATCCGATTTACATGAAGGATAATATAAAAGTGCTGTTTTCCTTTCCGGAATTTACGGAGGACAGAAGAATGGTGATCAATTCCATGGGAAGCTTGAATATGTTCATAGTCAGCCCTGCTTTTCTGTTTGCGTTATTGATATTGATATATGCTTTTACAAAAAGGGCTTATACACAGTTGTTAATGGGAACCGGGATCGTCATTCTTTCCATGATATATATGTTGAGTGTTACCATGCATAAGACAATGGGAGGGTGGCATTTTGGAAACCGCTATTCCAATGATATTCTGCCATGGGCATATTTAATTTTATGTCTGATCACGTCCCGATTTCCAAAGCTGATAAAATATCAGGTGCCCTTGTGTATCTGGGGGCTTATTCTGAATACAGTAGGAACAGTGTGCGTTTATAATGGGTTGGTATAATAGAATGAAGAAATTGAAAAGTTATCAAGCAGAAGTTTTTCTGTTTTTACTGGCAATCATATTGCATACGCTGATTGTCATCGTTGCATTTCAGGCATATCGGGCGCAGAAGCCAGAGGAAGGGTACGAACTTATTTATGAGAGAATGACAACGGCAGGGGATGCACCTCATTACCTTTATTTGGCACAGGAAGGCTATCAGAGTGAAGGAGAAAAGGCAAATCTGATTGTTTTTTATCCCCTGTATCCTTTTTTAATGAGGGTACTGGCCAAAGTACTTCTGCTTGGAAATTATGAGCTTGCAGGGATACTCATTTCGCAAATTGGCACAGGAATTGCAACTATATTTTTATACCGACTGGTAAGACTTGATTATGAGGAAAACAGAGCTGTGGAAGCAGTGCTCTTATTTTTGACCTATCCCTTTATGATGTTTACCATGGGTATTTTTACGGAAGGATTGTTCCTGGTACTGGTAACAGCAGCTTTATATTGCATCAGAAAGCACCAATGGGGATGGACAGGATTTCTTGGGCTGGCAGCTGCGCTCTGCAGAACACAGGGGATACTGCTTCTGGCTCCGGCACTGTATGAGCTGATTGGTTGGCAAAGAAGTAAGGGGACAGGATGGAAGAAGTGCCTGGACAGGGGGCAATTAGCACTGGCATTGATTCCAATGGGATTTATTTTTTATCTGTTCCTTAATCTGTTTCTACAGGGTGACTGTTTTGCTTTTTATCGTCATCAGAGTGCACCGCCATGGTATCAGTCTACTCAATGGATTAATGCTAATTTAACCAAGGATTTTGGAATGGCACAAGAATATCGGGTATTGGGCTATTTCATTTACTGGGTACAGATTGTACTGTTTTTTGTGGCAGTGGCAACGCTTTTGTATGGAATTCACAAACAGGTAAGGAGCAGTTTGATTGTGTTCGGAGGTATTTACACCTGTTTTTGTTACCTTCCGGGCTGGCTGATCAGTGGAGCCAGGTATATGATGGGATGTGTGCCCATGTTTATTGTATTTGCTGCAATTGATCATCAAATGGTAAGAAGGGCAATCTTGATTTTGAACGCCGCCCTGTGCATGCTTTATATGATTTTGTTTTTACAGGGACAGGCGATTATGTAAAAAAGCGAGGCATGGTTATAAATGGGAAAGCTGATTGGTGAATTAGCAGGATTTGCAATGCTTTTTCTGATTTGGATTTTGTTTTTAAATATGCTTGGGGACTTTAAAGTGGTTAGCAACGGACGAATTGCAGCCATCAGGAAAGTGTCAGTTGGAATATGGGGAGTAGGATTTTTCTATATTTTGCTTGGGGGATTTTTTTACAATATTTCCGTTGGACATTCCAGCATTTTTCAATATGATATGATATGGGGATATGGAGCCTATGCCGAAATCATGGCGAATGTAGAATCTGGCAGCGTGGGCGGCATTTTCCGTTTTGGATACCTTATGATTGCACGGTTCCTTGGAAGGGTATTTTTTAATCAGTATTTATCTGCAACCATTTATACCAGCTTTCTATTTGCCATATTATATGGCATTATTATATATGATATCCTGACAAAAAGCT
>CAMBLS010000080.1 GCA_945868485.1 uncultured Lachnospiraceae bacterium
CCCACGATGCACTTTAACCGCTGCCAGCGGACAAGTATTTTCACATACTCCGCAGGCAACACATCTTTTTTTATCGACACTTGCCATTCTTTTTGCCAATGCTTTGTTCCCCTTTCAAATTTTGTATCTCTATTGTACCTGAAAAAGGTAAATCCTTCTGTGATATTATTACATAAGAATTTACCTTGAACGCTAATCATTACAATGACATATTTTTATTATACATTACCTTTATATTTATATATGATGTTTAGAATTTCCTCAGTTGTTCGAATAATTTCTTTTTGTTTTTCTTTCATTGTTATAGATTTGCTTTCTTCTTCAGCTAACGAAGAGTAAAGGTGAATGGTATTAGCATGATTCCATATCTCATCGTAAATTTTCTCGATTTCATCAGCACTCCGAAATGCCTGGTCTGTTTGCATTTGCAAGTGTTCTCGTTGCTCTTCCAGATGATTCATCCGTTCTTGTAACTGATCCCTTTCTTTCTGCAATCGATCATGTTGTGCTTGCAGTTGATCTATTTGTATTTTAATTTCGCTCATCTTTTCTTTCTGTCTCCGCATAAGCATCATCAAATATACAACTACAACTACAAATACAAATAATAGTATTATGTACAGCATAAACTTCTCCTCACGACACATATATTTCGACGGTTTTCCGCAAATCAACTATTGATAATGGCATAGAAAGAACAGTTAGTTTTCCTGAATTCTTTTTAATTTCAACAGCATCAGGATTGCCTGTGATTAAAATTACAGGTGTTGTCCTGTCCGCACGCCATGGCTGATTCGGTTGGCTCGTCATATCTTCGGTAACAATCCAAAGATCCGGCTTATGTCTGCCTAATCTTGTTTTAGCACTTTCCGGTGTGTAAAACAGCATGATCTGATCTGAAATAAATTGCAATGTTTCTTTTAATCCTTTTGCATAACGTTCACTGCCACAGACCAGTGCAATAATAGAAGCAGCTTTCTTTTTTTGTGTTACCTGAATAAAATCCAAAACTGGTGTATTATAGAGACTAAAGTCTTTTTCCAAATGAACTTTATCATAATAACTCTTTGCTGCCTTGCACATCCTCAGACAAAACTGTTCTATGTCTATACGAATATCGTTTCCGTTCTCCTGTATGTTCATACTTTCCAACTGACAAACTGACATTCCACAGTTTAGTCCAAGATGAAAGCGTATATTATTTTCATCATTCAAAAATCCTTTATTTTGATGAAGATATTCACATCGAAGCTGCCAACAGCGTTCTCCGCAAATATATGGCTTTTCATCGGATTGAGATAGTTTAAAGTAGTCCCCTGCATATTCATCAAACCAGCGAATATACTGGGTTCCCACATCACGGGTCGGATTCTTTTGCCGATCCAGCATAACCCGGCCATCTCGATAATGTTTAACAATTTCCGGGAAAGCAATACCTCCGCAAATATCTGGCAAAGTCAATGCCAATGCCAGTGCAGACTGCCATCGTCTATCTACAATATTCAGTTCTACTTCTTCAATTCGGTCCAAAAATGTAAAACTGACATCTCCCTGCATTATTTATCCCTCCCTCATATTCACAACAGTCATGTACTATAGTCAGTATATTTTTATTTATGGCATATGTCAATTATATAATTGACGCATCTAAAAAAAGTAAGTATACTATGTTCGTAAAGGAGATAACTGTTATGAGCTTCGAAAATTATTTTCCACTATGGAATGACTTAAATACAGCACAGAAAAAAGTAATTTCAGACAATTTGATTACACGGGATGTAAAAAAAGGAACGATCATTCACAACGGAAACCTGGATTGTACTGGATTATTACTGGTTAAATCCGGGCAGCTTCGAACTTACATACTTTCAGATGAAGGACGAGAAATTACACTTTACCGCCTGTTCGATATGGATATGTGTCTTTTATCCGCCTCATGTATCATGCAGTCCATTCAATTTGAAGTAACCATTGAAGCAGAAAAAGATACTGATCTTTGGATCATCCCTGCTGAAATCTATAAGGACATCATGAAGGAATCGGCTCCCGTCGCAAACTATACCAATGAATTAATGGCTAGCCGTTTTTCTGATGTCATGTGGCTGATTGAACAGATCATGTGGAAGAGTTTGGATAAGCGTGTTGCTTCATTTCTTTTAGAAGAGACCTCTATCGAAGGAACAAATGAACTGAAAATCACTCACGAAACTATCGCAAACCATCTTGGTTCCCACAGGGAAGTGATCACTCGAATGCTTCGATACTTTCAGGGCGATGGTCTCGTCAAACTCTCACGCGGCAAAATCACCATCCTTGATTCGAAAAGACTGGAAACACTACAAAGATCATAAAACTGTTTTTCTATGACATCTAAAGAATCCTCCATTTATCAGAATTGTGAAAGTCATTCTAATAAATGGGGGATCTTTTTACGCTACAAGTAAATTATAAAATTATTGTGATTATTTTTTAATAATCCATACCACATGCATATGCCCTTTCAATCAACGCACGGTCATTAACCACTGCATCATAGAAGCGGAATCCACCGGAGAAGTTGTATGTTTCATAACCGTTTCCTTCCAGAATACGGCTGGCAATGTAGCTGCGCAGACCACTTTGGCATATCAAGTAAACAGGCTTTCCCTTCTCAATTTCATTGATACGTTCCCTTAGTTCATCTACAGGAATATTTCTGAATCCATCCATATGCCCCCTGTTAAACTCACCTACAGTTCTCACATCCAGCAATACAACACTTTTATCTTTAGAAATCTTATCCATATCTTCCAGATGCCATTGTTTTAAGGTACCTTTTGCTATATTGTCTATCATGAATCCTGCCATATTTACAGGATCCTTGGCAGAGGAATACGGCGGTGCATATGCAAGATCCAGATCTTTCAGCTGGGTTGCCTTCAGCCCTGCATGAATTGCTGTTGCCAGCACATCAATACGTTTATCAACTCCTTCATATCCAATAATCTGAGCACCAAGCAAACGATAAGTCTCTTTTTCAAAAACCACCTTCATGGTCATCACTTTTCCACCAGGATAGTAACCGGCATGACTCATAGGAGAAAGAATTACTGTATCTACATCTAATCCTGACTTTTTGGCATTGGTTTCATTGATACCTGTAGTGGCTGCTGTCATATCAAATACTTTGATAACGGAGCTTCCCTGACTGCCCAGGTAACGGCTGTCACCACCACAAATATTATCAGCGATGATCCTGCCCTGCTTGTTGGCTGGTCCGGCCAAAGAGATCAGCGCATCATCACCCGTAACATAATGTTTTACCTGAACTGCATCACCTGCTGCATAAATATCCGGTACAGAAGTTTCCATTCTGTCATTCACTACGATACTTCCCTTGATGCCAAGTTCCAGACCAGCTTCTTTTGCTAATGCTGTGTCTGGTGTAACTCCGATTGCCAGCACCACCATATCAGCCTGAAGGGATGGATTATCTTTTAATAGAACCTCTACTCCATTGTCCTTTTCTTTAAATCCTTCTACTGTATAGCCCAGTACCAGTTTTATCCCATGCTTTCTCATTTCATTATGGATCATGGATGCCATATCCGGGTCAAATGGGTTCATCAGCTGCTTAGGCCGCTGGACAATTGTAACATCCATGCCAAGCTCCCTCAAATTTTCTGCCAGTTCCAGACCAATAAAACCGCCACCTGCCAATACAGCCGATTTTGGATGATTCTTATTTATATATTCCTTTATCCGAAAAGTGTCTTCTACAGTACGAAGTGTAAAAAGTTTATCCATACCTACTCCGGGAAGTCTCGGCTGTGTTGGCTTTGCACCTGGAGAGAGGATCAGCTTATCATAGTTTTCTTCAAATATCTCACCATTCTCTAAATTTTTCACTGAAACCGTTTTTCGTTCCGGATGTATGGAGATAACTTCATGATGAATTTTCATGTTAATACGGAATCGTTTAAAAAAACTCTCTGGTGTCTGTAGTGTAAGTTCTTCCGGGTCTGTGATCACGTCTCCGATATAATATGGAAGCCCACAATTCGCATAGGATATGTATCCGGATCTTTCAAACACAGTAATTTCTGCATGTTCATCCAATCTTCGTATTCTTGCTGCAGCTGTAGCTCCTCCGGCTACACCGCCTACGATTATTACCTTCATCTTATTTTTCCACCTTTCCTGAATAAGCAGCAATGCCACCAATATTATTTACTTTAGAATATCCCATTCGTTGCAACATCCCAGTTGCTTGACGACTTCGGGCTCCGGAATAACAGTATACAAACAGCGGTATTTCTGTATTCTTCACTACCGAAACAACATTGTTAAGTTGTTGCAATGGCACATTTTTACTTTCTGGTATATGCCCTTCCTGATATTCCTGCGGCGTACGAACATCCAGCAGAACTGCACCAGCAGTCTTTTTATATTCCTCTATCCCTTGATTAATATTCGCCTGTTTTAAAAAATCAAAAAATCCCATTAACGCACCTCCTTAAAGCATCTCTAAGATTGCCTTCTTAGGTCTTGCCCCTGAAACTTTTGTTACAATCTTCCCATTCTTCATAACCACCAAAGTTGGAATACTCATAATACCAAATTTACTTGCCAGTTCTGGCTGCTCATCCACATTGATCTTTCCAACTTTGATATCAGGGCGTTCACTTGCTATCTCCTCTATGATAGGAGCCACCATACGACAAGGAGCACACCAAGGAGCCCAAAAGTCTAAAAGAACGGTTTTCTCGGAATCCATTATTTCATTCTGAAAATTATTTTTATTGATATTAATAGCAGACATTTTACAGTCCTCCTTGTTTTTTCTTTTGTGGCTTTATTATAATCTGAAATTCATTTGTTTTCTGTGATATCATCACATTATTATCATGATTAATTTTTAACTAATTTATTTTTTCATCTTATGATCTGATGGCAGTCTCACTTCTCCGGTCCTTTTCTTCATAATCGAGTTCTGTGTCTCCATCTGTGTTGGAATATAATCGCTTTCCTGCAGAAATGCACCTGCCGCCTCAGCATATGATTCATATCCAGCTGCTTTCATCCTCTTCAACATTTTTGCCAAAGCACTGTTCTTGTCTCTACTCACCTGACGTGTGCTGATGCCCAGTTCCTCTGCTGTTTCTTTAACCTGTTTTCCCATGATAAAATAATCGCTCACGATTTTCTTTTCTTTCTCTGTCAGATCGCTGAAGAGTTCTTTAAAGAAGATCTCAGTTGTAATATCCGATGCAATGTCACGTCCACTATCTGCGATAAAGTCTGTCGCACAACCGTTTTCTGATTCTAATCCACAAAATAATACTGTATTATTTCTCTGATGCTGCTGATCAAACATATAATGTTCCTTATTATAAAAAATATTAAGAACTTCCAGCTCTTCTGCTGTAATATTAGCGTATTTCACCTTCTGATATCTGTCGTAAAATGTGTATTTTCTTTCTTCCATGATTGTTTCTCCGATTTGTCGTTTTTGTTGATTTGATTTGTGACAAATCGAAAATCATGGATATCTGGCATAATGCCTGCCTCTTCCCTGCATCTTGATATGCTCTTCCTTTCCGGCATCTACCTGTTAAAAAGGAAGCTTTTTCAAATCTGCAACCTGTTTTTGGTATAAAAAAAGGCCATGCCCTTCCGGGCACAGCCTGACGCCTTAAAATTTGAGAAAAGAAAAACCTCCGCAAACATTACGTCTGCGAAGGTCTATTTCTCTCAGCATATCAATTCTAACATGCACGTATTTTCATTGTAATACCATTCACATGCCAGTTTACTGTCAGTTCACTGCCACTTTACTTCCACTTTTCTTCCAGTTTATTTCCTCCATCTTATTCTGTATCTTTTCCGGACGTGTAAATGCCCAGAGCATTGTTGCATACAAACGGATTGCTTTCTTACGGTTTCGATAATAAGTAGTGCTTGGCATATCATCCAGCATCAGCATCACATCTTCATTGGTATTTCCTGCTTCAAAATATCTATATTTCAAAAGCCGATAATACAGCTGTCCATTTTTTGGATAATCCCTCAAAGCTATCAGGGAATCTCTCATGATTTCCAGCAAACAGAGATTCATATCATTATTCAGAAGCTTTTCCTGGATTCTGCGTTTCTCTGCAGTCGCATCGAAATCTACCAGATCATATAACATTTCCTTCAGATGCTTCCCTTCCTCTGCATACATTTCATAATCTATATCCACAAGGTTCTTCTCAATACGGAACATTACTTTAGTATACTGACTCAGCAATAATTCCGTATTCTTATAAGCATCCTCTGCCACTTCTTCCATATTGATAAACATATCCTGTATTCTCTGCATAATTGTCCTCCTTCCCGACCGCTTCCGCAGCCAGACCAATCATTGTATTGTTTGTTCCATTCACAGTCTGTCACTGTCCTAACATCTCTTCATGCAGATTCCGCAGAAATATCCGCTGTGGGATAGCTTCTATTTCTGGCTGATCGGCAACTGTATGATCTATTGAAAGCAATCGGTTCTCACGGGAAAGGATGTATCCCCGACTGCTGATGTTCTCATCGAATATCTATCTCTCCAAAGGGGGCCCTGATTCAGGGCTCCCTTTTAGGACGCCGTTATTTACGTTCCATAAACCATTTATAATTTTCTTCATAAGTCAGATGACAGATTTTTCCACCCACCTGACAGGTATAACGATATCCGGTTCCGCCAGCTTTTCGGCTGGCACAACGCTCCGGTTTTGAAACCTTATCAATCGCATACTTACGTCCATCTTCCCAGACAAACGCTGTAGGGATCAATTCTCCTTCCCGGCTGAATACTGCCAGGACATCTACATACACTTTAGCTGTCATTACAAAACACCTGCTCTCTCCTATCCATGAAAATATGCCTGTGGATGAACCGTATGTTCCTTAGCATTCAGCTGTGCCAGTATCTTATCCTGATACATAAATGCTCTCTGAATACTCTGATAGCCAAACCTTCCACGGATCTCATCTACCACCTGGTCCATCTTTTTGATTTTTTCTCTCTTCGTTTCATCCATAAATAAATCAAGCTGATACGGCATCTCTTCTGATACCAGATCACATCCTCGAACACCAAGACTACGAATTGGATGTTCCCAATTATAGTTTTTCTGGAATAACTCAAATGCAGTTCTGGCAATTTCTTCTGTAAGATTACTTGCCCTGTCCAACTTGCACTGTCTCGTGAAATGATACAATCCATTATCCCGAATCGAGATTTCTACTGTCCTGCATTGAAAACCATTTTCACGAAGCCTGGCTCCTACACTTTCTGAAAGAGCCATCAAAATAATCTTCACGTCCAATTCACTAACAAGATCTCTTGGCGTTGTTGTACTGTTCCCGATAGACTTGATCGGTACTTTATATCCTTCTACCAAAACTGGAGTTTCATCCCATCCATTTGCAAAGGTATGAAGTACCAATCCCATCTTTCCAAGATATGTTTCTAATATAGAAGGTTCTGCTCCTGCCAGATCTCCGATTGTACAAATGCCAAGTTTCTTCATCGTCCGTTCAGTGCTTCTTCCGACCATGAGTAAATCACCTACTGGAAGTTTCCATGCAATATCCTTGTAATTGTCTTTGGAAAACTCTGTAATGGCATCCGGCTTTTTATAATCAGAACCGAGCTTTGCAAATATCTTATTCCAGGAAACACCAATACTTACGGTAACCCCCAGTTCATATTTAATCCGACTGCTGATCTCTTTTGCAATCTTCATTCCGTCTCCCTTGATAGAAGTACTGGCGGTCACATCCAGCCAGCTTTCATCAATCCCAAATGGTTCTCTCTGATCTGTGTATTCACTGTAAATCTCCTGTGCCATTCTGGAAAACCTCAAATAAAGATCCATGCGAGGCGGTACAAAGATTATTTCTGGGCAAACCTGTCTTGCCTGCCACAATGCCATGCCTGTTTTTACTCCGGCTCGCTTCGCAATATAGTTTGCAGTCAGCACAATTCCATGTCTTGCTTCCGGATCACCACCGACTGCCATCGGCTTCCCGGCAAGTTCTGGATGATGCAGCATCTCAACACTTGCGTAAAAGCAATTCATATCTGAATGAAGAATTGTCCTGCTCATAACATTCACCTACCAGTCTTAAAAATCATAATAAAAGTTCTTTGCTTCATATTGACTTTGTGAAGTTTATAGATTATAATTTCTACTAACTTCACGAACATTTGTTTGTATTTT
Organism: uncultured Lachnospiraceae bacterium; assembly: GCA_945868485.1. Taxonomy (GTDB): domain Bacteria; phylum Bacillota; class Clostridia; order Lachnospirales; family Lachnospiraceae; genus Suilimivivens. The sequence goes on from CAMBLS010000080.1 coordinate 8,238, forward strand.
ATACGTGATAATGAACTCTGTCAATAGTTTTTATAAAGTTGATGAAGTTACGATTTCAAAAACTTGGAAAGGATCCCACTATGAATTTTTCAGACAAGATTAAATATCAACGAGAACAAAATCATCTGACACAAAAAGAACTTGCAGAACTGGTCGGCGTATCCCAGCGTGCGATCGCAGCTTATGAAAGTTCCGGCACCATCGCACGAATCTCTACTATGAGAAAGCTCGCTCATGCATTGAATGTCTCTTACGATTATTTGAAACATGATGAGATCACAGATCCTTCTTACGGAATTGAAAAAATGGATTATATTGATGAAGTCAATGGACAGCTTGGTGAAAAAGGAGCCAGGGACATCAATGAGATTCTCGAAGCCAACCGTGCTCTTTTTGCTGGTGGCGAACTCGACGAAGAAGCAAAAGATGCTTTCTATCAGGCTGTAACCAAAGCATATCTTTCCTGTAAGATGGAAGCCAAAAAGACATTTGGACGGAAAAAGAAAAACACTGAAATGGAAAGTGATTCATAGGTGTCCGTATTTTCGTACAGCACTTTTGCTACTCTATACTTGCAGCAAACTATCTTATGAAATATCGAGGTGTTTTTATGAGTTCAAAATGTATAAGAGACACTGTTAATAAAGTAAAAGCAAAATATCAGGAAAGTGATCCGTACCGCCTTGCAGCCGCTATGCATATTATTGTTAAAAAGCTTCCGCTTGGAACTGATCCAAACTGTTGCAAAGGCTTCTGTATGCGGGAATGTCGAAAGACCTGCATCGTCATTAACTGCGACCTACCGGAAATCATACAGCAGATTATCCTGATCCACGAGATCGGTCACGCACTCCTTCATCAGAAACCCCTTCAGATCAAGTGTTTTCATGATTTTGAATTATTCGATGGAGTGTCACAATGTGAATATGAAGCGAATTGCTTTGCCGCTGATTATCTTCTGGAAGATGAAGATGTCCTGGAGATGCTTAACGCTGATATGTCCTTTTTCCAGGCTGCCGCAGAACTGAAAGTTCCACCGGAACTTCTTGATTTCAAATTCCGAATGATGAAACGAAGCGGCGTTCAGATTGTAGATTCTCCGATTACTTCCAACAGTGACTTTTTAAAAGATATCCCTACTTCGGGAATAATAGAAAATTACTAAATATGCTATTTTTGAAAAAGGAGATTTTTGAAAATGATCAACTTAAATAAACATAGAATAGACTTTGGAAAAGGGGATGTAGGCATTGGTGTCATCGGTAACACTACAGATTCCGCACAACTGGCATTTTATAATCAGAGTGCACGTCCCATCCATATACTCAAGAATCCAGATCAGAATCCTGGGTTCGAACCCATGGAATTTAAAGAAGAACCTTTTATCATGAGCTTCTCCAATCCTGAAAGCATTGATGCAGTTATTTCAATTTTACAACGTGCCAAATATATTAATTTCACTTCCAAAAACGAACCGCAAAAAACAGAATAGATGAATGATGTATCTTATAAAGAATGGCTGTCTTTTCTCCAATGAGCAGGCAGCCATTTCTCATGTAATTCTTTAATACAAGTCTCCCACATATCCATCTGCTTCCAGATGCATATAGCACTCGTCCACCTTCTCTGATTCCAGAATCCGCAAAACGTGTTCCATACCTGTAGCAAGTTCTTTTGTTTTTAACTCTTCCAGCGGAATCCAATAAACTCTTCCTTCCTCAGAACTCTTTAATTCTCCGGTAAACTTATCCGCTTTATACAAGGTAATAACATAGTGCACTCCGCTCTTATGCCAATGATATAATCCTCCAAGCTTCGGTGCTTCAACCGTAAGTCCTGTTTCTTCCCAGACTTCCCGAATCATAGATTTCTGAAAAATCTCATTTGCTTCTACGTGACCGCCTGGAAAAGTTGTACCGGTATAGCTATCATTTACTTTATCCAGAGCCAGTACATTCCCTTTATGATCCTGAATCATACACATATTCATAAAACAGACCTTCTCAATCTGACTCTCTTCTTTTTCATTCAGAGATTTTCTGACACGTTTGTTGATATCCGATCGTTTGGATTTATAATGCTTGAAGACCTCTCCATACGGAATCCAGATTTCTGCATCTTCAATTTTTTCATAAACAGAATCCACCACTTCTTCCAGATGTTTGTCACTCGGAAAAGTACATTTTTTCATATAATAATCTCTGGTTGCCTGAAACATCCATTCCGCAATCTTTTCTTTCTGCTTCATTTTTAACTGGGAATACTTCTTATTCGTTTGCAGTAATCTCCCATCTATCATCTTATGGTTTTTCCGTGACATCGGTTTGACCTCTTTTCTTCTTTTTCATTCAGATTTTACTATACCACAGAATCATGCTTGCGTCATACTTCTGAGCTTCGATGTCCTCTTTTTCTTCTCTCAGTACCTTATTTATAGAGGGTTCTTTTTTAAGACTCTCTTCCGGAGGCTGTGCCACCGGTAAATAGCAAGGACAGGAAGTGTATATACACTTCCGGAAAACCAGCAATTTAGGGAACCCTGCCCTAAATTAAAAACACAGAAGTCACTACTTCGAAGAACCAAAGAAAGGAGAATCTGCCTATGGCAAAGAGAAAAAGAAATATACAGATTTTGTTTTGTGTTTCCCCAGAAGAAAAAAAGCTTATTCGTAGAAAGATGATTGAATCAAAGACAAAAAATATGGGAGCTTATCTTCGTAAAATGGCAATCGACGGTT
>CAMBLS010000081.1 GCA_945868485.1 uncultured Lachnospiraceae bacterium
GCAACCAATGAAACAGAGGAATATATGCCTTATTCTATTTCACTGGCGCACAAGCTGGCATTACAGCTTACCAAGGTTCGTAAGGATGGAACCTTAAAGTATTTAAGACCCGATGGAAAGAGTCAGGTTTCTGTAGAATATGATGAGAATGGAAAGCCGATTCGTCTGGAAGCAGTGGTATTATCCACACAGCATGATGAGGATGTAACCCAGGAGCAGATTCATGAGGATATCAAGAAATATGTATTTGCGCCCATCCTTCCTAAGGAGCTTCTTGATGAGAATACCAAGTATTTCATTAATCCTACAGGTCGTTTCGTAATTGGTGGACCTCATGGTGATGCAGGTCTTACAGGACGTAAGATTATCGTAGATACTTATGGCGGATATGCTCGTCACGGCGGTGGTGCTTTCTCTGGTAAGGACTGCACCAAGGTAGACCGTTCCGCAGCTTATGCAGCACGTTACGTTGCGAAGAACATTGTGGCAGCAGGACTTGCTGACAAGTGCGAAATCCAGTTATCCTATGCAATTGGTGTTGCACAGCCTACCTCCATCATGGTTGATACCTTTGGAACAGGTAAGCTTTCTGATGAAAAGCTGGTTGAGGTTGTAAGAGAGAACTTCGATTTACGTCCTGCCGGAATCATCAAAATGCTAGATTTGCGTCGTCCCATCTACAAGCAGACAGCTGCGTATGGTCACTTTGGACGCAATGATCTGGATTTACCGTGGGAGAAGATTGACAAGGTTGATGACTTGAAGAAATATTTATAAAATTATTTCAAAAATAAGTATGAAAAAGGCGGTGCAGATGAAACTGTACCGCCTTTTATTAGATAAGAGAAAAAGACTGAAACAAGAAATCTTCCAGTATAGGATTAAGCTCCCCTGCATTCCGCATAGGAAAATCATGGTTTGCCTTTGGAAGTATCAATGTCCTGCAATTGGGGTTCTGGGCAAGCAGTTGCTGTGAGGTTTTCATGTCCTTTACCTCCCGGCTTCCACAGATTGCCAACATTGGCAAACGTACAGATTGATAGGTGGATAGTTTTGACAAGTCCAGTGTATTGGCAAAAAATGAGCGATAAACCTGTGGGGTGATCTGCTTTGTGTATTCTGCCATGATGTCTATTTGTGGATCTGTGTAATTCCAATATTTTCCCTGAAACTGAATCAGCCATTTCCAATGAAGCATTGCAGCAGATATTCCGGCAAGACTGCAATATATCTTTACGGTAGACGGTGTTGGATTCACCCATGCACTTAAAAAAACTGCTGAACAAAATAGTTCGGGTCGTTCGCTTACAAGCATAACTGCCATCTGACCGCCCAGAGAATGACCAATTACGCCGACTTTCTCTTTGTGAAGATCCTCAATTAAATGAAAAAGTTCCTGCTTTAGGGCTTCCGGTTCATATACCTTGTCTGCCGCCTTTCCGGCGCCACATAAATGTGGGACAACAAGATGATATTTTTCAGAAAAACAATATTGCTGGCAGAAAGTGTCAAGTGCTCCAGCACCATGTAACAGTAAAATAGTTGGATTTTGTCTGTTCCCGTATTCATCAAAATGGATCACAGTAGACATCCCCCTTTTCTATACATTCACTTGGTATTATAAACCTATTGACCGTTCGGGAAAAGTCTGTTTATAATGATTTGTTTTATCTGCAAATTAAAAGGATATGTGAAAAGGCATATCCTTTTTGGACAAAATAAGCTATAATAATCAGGAAATGATTTTTGAAAGAAATGAGGTTCCACATGGCATTTGCACACCTGCACGTCCACACGGAATACAGCCTTCTGGACGGTTCCAACAAGATAAAAGAATATGTTAAGAGAGTAAAAGAACTGGGAATGAACAGTGCTGCTATTACAGACCACGGAGTTATGTATGGTGTGATTGATTTTTATAAGGCATGTAAGGCGGAAGGAATTAAACCGATTCTTGGCTGTGAAATTTATGTAGCGCCCAATTCACGTTTTGACAAGGAACTGACAGGTGGTGAGGACAGATATTACCATCTGGTTCTGCTTGCAGAAAATGATACCGGCTATGCCAACCTAATGAAGATTGTAAGCAGAGGCTTTACCGAAGGATATTATTACAAGCCCCGTGTGGATATGGAAATTTTAAATGAGTTTCACGAGGGGATTATTGCGCTGTCTGCCTGCCTTGCGGGAGAAGTGCAGCGCTACATCCAGAAGGGATTGGTGGATGAGGCCAAAAAGACTGCATTAAAATACAGAGACTGCTTTGGAGAGGGTAATTTCTTTTTGGAATTACAGGATCACGGGCTGCCGGAGCAGAAGCTGGTAAACACCACCCTGCTAAAGATGAGCAAAGAACTGAATATTCCTCTGGTGGCAACCAATGATGTGCATTACACCTATGCGGATGATGTGAAGCCTCACGATATTCTGCTCTGTCTTCAAACCGGTAAGAAGCTGGCAGATGAGGACAGAATGCGCTATGAGGGCGGGCAGTATTATGTGAAAAGTGAGGAAGAAATGAAAGGGTTGTTTCCCTATGCGTGGGAAGCAGTGGAGAACACCCAGCGCATTGCAGACCGCTGTAATGTGGAAATAGAATTTGGCGTGACGAAGCTGCCTCACTTTGAAGTACCTGAAGGATATGATTCATGGACATACTTAAACAAGCTCTGTTATGACGGGCTTAAGGAACGATATGGGGAGGATGAGAATGCCCCTGCAGGGGAAACGGGACAGACCCTTAAGGAGCGCCTGGACTACGAGCTGAACGTTATTAAGACTATGGGATATGTGGATTATTTCCTGATTGTGTGGGATTTTATCAACTATGCCAAATCCAATCAGATTATGGTGGGACCGGGGCGTGGCTCTGCAGCAGGAAGTATTGTATCTTATTGTCTGAAGATCACCAACATTGATCCGATTAAATATAATCTTCTGTTTGAACGTTTCTTAAATCCAGAGCGTGTGTCCATGCCGGATATTGATATTGACTTCTGCTTCGAAAGAAGGCAGGAGGTCATTGACTATGTGAGCCGCAAATACGGTTCTGAGAAGGTGGTTCAGATTGTTACCTTCGGTACACTGGCTGCCAAAGGTGTCATCAGAGATGTGGGAAGGGTTATGGATCTTCCTTATGCTTATGTAGATTCTTTGGCGAAGATGATACCCAACGAACTGAACATTACCATAGACCGTGCTCTGCAGATTAATCCCGAATTAAGGAAAATGTATGAGACGGACAGCCAGGTTAAAGAGCTGATTGACATGAGCAAGCGTTTGGAAGGGCTGCCACGGCATACCTCCATGCATGCAGCGGGTGTGGTAATCTGTTCAAGACCTGCAGAGGAGCTGGTTCCCCTATCACGCGGTGCAGACGGCTCTATCACCACCCAGTTTACCATGACTACCATTGAGGAACTGGGACTGCTTAAAATGGACTTTTTAGGGCTTCGTACCCTTACCGTACTTCGTGATGCGGTGGCGCTGATTGAAAAGAGCAAAGGCGTCCACATTGATATTGACAAGATAGATTTTGATGACAAAAAGGTGCTTGCCTCCATCGGAACCGGAAGGACAGATGGGGTGTTCCAGCTGGAAAGTGGCGGAATGAAAAGCTTCATGAAGGAACTGAAGCCAGAAAATCTGGAGGATATTATTGCAGGAATTTCCCTCTACAGACCAGGTCCTATGGACTTTATTCCTAAATACATCAAGGGAAAAAGCAATTCTGGTTCCATTACCTACTCCTGTCCTCAGTTGGAGCCCATTCTGGCACCCACCTATGGCTGTATTGTTTATCAGGAACAGGTAATGCAGATAGTCCGTGACTTGGGGGGATATACCCTTGGACGAAGCGATCTGGTGCGACGTGCCATGAGTAAGAAGAAACAGGCAGTTATGGAAAAGGAACGTGCCAATTTTATCTACGGAAACGAAGCGGAGCAGGTTCCCGGATGTGTGGCAAACGGTATTTCCGAGCAGGTGGCTTCTCAGATTTATGATGATATGATGGATTTCGCCAAGTATGCGTTCAATAAGTCCCACGCTGCATGCTATGCGGTGGTTTCCTATCAGACAGCTTATCTGAAATATTACTATCCGGTGGAGTTTATGGCGGCGCTTATGACTTCTGTGATTGATAATCCGGGAAAGGTAGCGGAATATATTATGGTCTGCAGAAGCATGGGCATTACGATTCTGCCACCCGACATTAATCAGGGAGAGAGTGGATTTTCTGTTGATGGTCATTCCATACGCTATGCCCTGACGGCAATTAAGAGTGTAGGGCGTCCTGTAATCGAGTCCATAGTGGAAGAGAGAAGGGCGCGGGGACCTTACACTAATCTTAAGGATTTTATTACAAGAGTTGCAGATAAGGATGTGAATAAAAAGGCAATTGAAAACTTTATCAAGGCAGGCGCTTTTGATAGTCTGCCCGGTACCCGCAAACAGTTTATGAGCGCCTATGTGCAGATACTGGAGCATATTGTCCATGATAAGAAAAATAATATGGCAGGCCAGATCAGCCTGTTTGACATTGTAGACGACAGCCAGAAGGAGGACTTTGATGTAAAGCTGCCGGATGTAGGAGAGTATTCCAGGGAAATGATGCTTGCATTTGAAAAGGAAGTGCTTGGCGTTTATATCAGCGGACACCCCTTAGAGGAGCAGGAAGAGCTTTGGAGAAAGGGAATCACCAATACCACAGCAGATTTCGTTCTCGATGAGGAAATCAATGCAACAGTTGTGAAGGATAACATGACTGCTGTCATTGGCGGAATGATTGTGGATAAAAAAATCAAATATACAAAGAATGATAAGGTGATGGCATTTCTTTTACTGGAAGATTTGGTGGGCAGTGTGGAAGTAATTGTCTTTCCCAGGGATTATGAGAAGAATAGCGAAAAATTACAGGAGGACAATAAGGTTTTTATCAGAGGCAGGGTATCTTTGGAGGAAGACAAGGATGGAAAGCTGATCTGTGAGAAAATTACATCCTTTGATGAAATCCCCAGAAAGTTGTGGATTAAATTTCCGACTATGGAAGCTTATGAACAATCAGCCGAAGAATTATTTGCACTGCTTGCTGATTCCGATGGGAAGGACAGCGTGATTATATATATAGAAGACATCAAGGCAATGAAAAAGCTCCCTCCTAACAAAAATGTCTGTGCAGATGAGAAGCTTTTTGTAAAGTTAAGTGAAAAATACGGTAAAGAAAACATAAAAATTGTCTGGGATGTGAAAAAAGATTGAAAATGCCATAAAATGAGGTTAAAATAAACCCAAACGGAACACAGAAAGGACTGGACGAACTATGGCAAAAGAAATTAAAACCATTGGCATTCTGACCAGCGGCGGTGATGCACCGGGAATGAATGCGGCAATCCGTGCGGTTGTGCGCAAGGCAATTGGAAACGGTGTAAAGGTAAAGGGTATCAAAAAGGGCTATCAGGGTCTTTTAAATGAAGAAATTATAGATATGGAAAAGAAGGATGTTTCTGATACGATTCAGAGAGGCGGAACGATTTTGGGAACAGCCCGTTGTCCTGAATTCAAACAGCCGGAGGTGCAGCAGAGAGCTGCTGAGATATGTGAGAAGCATGAAATTGACGGTATGGTGGTAATCGGTGGAGATGGCTCCTATCGGGGAGCGCAGGCGCTTGCAAGGCACGGAATCAATACTGTGGGTATTCCGGGAACCATAGACCTTGATATTGCATGTACAGATTATACCATTGGTTTTGACACGGCAATCAATACTGCCATGCAGGCAATTGACAAGGTAAGAGACACATCTTCTTCCCACGAAAGATGCAGTATTATTGAGGTTATGGGAAGAAATGCAGGTTACATTGCGTTGTGGTGTGGTGTTGCCAACGGAGCAGAGGATATTCTTCTGCCAGAGAAATATGACTTTAATGAGCAGAGCATCATTAATAATATCATCAATAATCGTAAGAGAGGAAAAACTCATCACATTATTGTCAATGCGGAAGGTATTGGACATTCCACTTCCATGGCGAGAAGAATCGAAGCTGCAACCGGTATTGAGACTAGGGCTACCATCTTAGGCTATATGCAGCGTGGTGGTTCGCCTACCTGTAAGGATCGGTTTTATGCCTCCATCATGGGTGCTTATGCAGCAGACATTCTATGCGAAGGAAAGAGTAACAGAGTGGTAGGCTATAAGCATGGAGAATTTGTGGATTTTGATATCGAGGAAGCTCTGAATATGCAGAAAGATATCCCTGAATATCAGTATCAGGTCAGCAGATTACTGTCACAATAAACAGAAAAAATACAAATATTGAATGAAAACTGGGCGCCGGCGCAAAAGCCGGCGTTTATGTTATCAGCAGGAAAAGGTGAGGAAAACATGATCACAAGTTTGTCAAACGGAAGGATAAAGCAGTTGATTACTCTGCGGGACAAAAGCCGTGCCCGAAACAAAGAGGGGCTTTTTCTGGCAGAAGGATTCAAGATGTTTGAAGAAGCGCCTTTGGGACAGCTAAAAGAAGTTTATGTAAGTGAAGTACTCTGGCGGGAACTGGAGAAGGATGCAGAAAAAAGCAGAACATGGAAAAAGCTGAATGCTTGCAGAGAACAGGGGATTTTCATGGAACAGCTTTCGGAAGAAGTTTTCAGGAAGGTTTCAGATACCCAGACTCCACAGGGGATTTTGTTTGTGATGGATCAGCTCTCCTATGAATTGGAAACGCTAATTAAGCAGGCTGTGAGCAGACAGAAGGAAGGGGGAAGGGCACCCTTGTTTTTGATGCTTGAGGATATACAGGATCCAGGTAATCTGGGAACCATGATCAGAACCGGGGAAGGAGCAGGCGTGGACGGTGTTATCATGAGCAGGGGGACGGTGGATATTTATAATCCCAAGACAATTCGATCCACTATGGGTTCTCTGTACCGGGTACCATTTCTGTATGTGGAAGAGCTGGCATCGGCGATTACACTCTTGCAACAAAGCGGGATCAGGGTCTATGCAGCTCATTTAAATGGAAAACAAGATTTTGATGAACTATCCTATGAGGGCGGCAGTGCCTTTCTGATTGGAAATGAAGGGAATGGGCTTAGGAGAGAAACTGCAGATAAGGCAGACACTTATCTTAAGATTCCAATGGAGGGAAAACTTGAGTCCCTGAATGCAGCAGTTGCAGCGGCACTGCTCCTGTATCAGGCAGCAGGATGCCACAGAAAAACAAAAGGATTTTAAAGAGAAGAAAAATATGGAACGGGGAATTTAGGCAGTTCAGATTGGAGGAGGAGTTTTCAATGAAAATTGGATTTATTGGTTTGGGAAACATGGCAAAGGCAATGATCAGCGGTATGCTGGAAAAAGGAATTGCCGGACCTAAGGAAATTTACGGTTCTGCAAGAACTGAGGCTACAGGCAGGGCAGTAAAGAATCAATATGGTATTCAGATATTGGAAGAAAATGCGCAGGTAGCAGCAGAGGCTGAAATTCTGATTCTGGCAGTCAAGCCTCAGATGTTTGTTGAAGTCATTCCGCAGATCAGAGATAAGGTAGGTGACCATACCTTAATTATCAGTATTGCAGCAGGAAAGACTATGGCACAGATTGAAGAAGGCTTTGGAAAGCCCTTAAAGCTGGTAAGATGTATGCCCAATACGCCTGCCATGATTGGAGAAGGTTGTAGTGGTGTGTGCAGGAATGACCGTGTTACAGATGAGGAAATGGCTAAATGTATGGAGCTTTTGGGAAGCTTTGGAGTTGCAGAAGAAGTCCCTGAAAGGTTGATGGATGCTGTTGTAGGTGTCAGCGGAAGCTCGCCTGCGTTTGTGTTTATGTTTATTGAGGCACTGGCTGATGGAGCAGTTAAGGCGGGGATGCCGAGAAGCCAGGCTTATCGCTTTGCAGCTCAGACCGTCCAAGGCAGTGCAAGACTACTGCTGGAAACGGGGAAGCATCCGGGAGAATTGAAGGATATGGTTTGTTCTCCTGGTGGAACTACCATTGAAGGAGTACAGACTCTGGAAGAAATGGGATTAAGAAGTGCAGTGATGAATGCGGTGGAGGCTTGTGTAGAAAAATCGAGAAACATGTAAAAAAGACGTAACATTATTGGAAAAGACTGGAAAAAACTTTATCCAAATATTTGGACAAAATTGCAAAAACTTGACAAAAACTGGACGTTTTGATATTATAGTTGCCGTACCTATTGTAATAAATCCGTAACATTTGCAGATGCGAGAGATTTTGGAGGTAGCAAAATGAACCGGAGAAATAGACTGCTGGAAACGGTAGCGGGAATTTTTTTCATCCTGCTGATCTTTTTGGCAGAGGAAATAACCGTTCAGGCAAGCGAAAAGGAAGGCTATGATTTTTCCTGTTCCGGAGTTGCAGAGGTGTTAAATCCAAGTGCACTGAGCAGTGAAGAACCGGCCAGAGAGCAAGAGCAATTAAATATCAACGAAAAATTCCAGGCAGAGAAGGCACGTATGGAAGAGGAACTTGCCATGGCCAATGTGCAGAATGCCCTTAACATCAGGGCACAGGCAGATGAAAAATCGGCAAAGGTAGGGCTTCTCTATAAGGATTGTGGCGGTACCATTCTGGAGCGTGAAAATGGTTGGACCAAAATTAGATCTGGTAACGTGACTGGCTGGGCCAAGGATGAATATCTGCTATTTGGTGAGGATGCCAAGAAAATGGCAGAGGATGTAGGAAACTGGATTGTAACATTGGATGTGGAGGCAGTCCGTGTCAGAATGGAGCCCAGAGAGGATGCCGGTGTTTATGGTCTGATTGCATATGAGGATTCGGTGGAGTTTATAGATATTATTAATTCCGGCTGGATCAGCGTAGACTATGATGGTGAAGAGGGGTATGTAAATACCAATTACATCAATGTGAAATTTCATATTGACGAAGCGGAGAGCATGGAGGTTATCAGAGCCAGGGAGCGTGAGGAAGCGGAGCGTAAGCGCAAGGCAAATCGTGGTGCTGTGGCGGCAGATGCAGATGAGCTGAGACTTTTGGGAGCATTAATCTACTGCGAAGCAGGAAATCAATCCTATGAAGGCATGCTGGGTGTTGGTGCAGTAGTTATGAATCGTGTTAAGAGCGGCGCTTATCCTAACACCATTCATTCAGTTATTTATGCATCCGGTCAGTTTACTCCTGCAATGACAGGAAAAGTGGCACGTGTATACGAAGGTAATGTGCCAGATTTATGTATGCAGGCAGCACAGGCTGCCATCAACGGAGAAACTACCGTTGGGGATGCAACCCATTTTAGGCGTGCAGGCAAGCGTGAAGGGTATGTTCTCGGTGATCACGTATTCTGGTAATAAAAGTAGATTTAGGGACAGTGACTATGGAAAAGCCACTGTCCTTTTTGATATGTGAAGGCTTTCACAAATGCAAAGACTTCATGGGTGTTGCTTCCTTTACTTTAATGTAGTAAAATAATTTTTAATGAACGTGAGGTGTGTATTTTGACAGAATGTTCATAATATAGGATAAGGTCTAATAGGAGGGAGTATGAATCTGACAACGATTTGGTTAATGGTTTTTGTTGGTTGTATTGTTGTTGAAATTATTACCATGGGTCTTACCACTATTTGGTTTGCGGGCGGTGCATTTGTTGCAGCAATCGGAGCAGCACTGGGAGCGCCTTTGTGGCTTCAGGTAGTGCTTTTTGTTGCAGCATCTTTGGTGCTTCTGTATTTCACACGTCCTATTGCAGTAAAATATTTTAACAAAGATAGAATTAAAACCAACGCAGAGAGCCTTGTGGGACAGCAGGCTATTGTAATCAGCGAGATTGACAACTTGCAGGGAATTGGTCAGGTAACAGTAGGCGGTCAGGAATGGACTGCCAGAACGACCAGAGAAGGGATTACCCTGCCGGTAGGCAGTGTGGTAGTAATCAAAGCGATTAATGGCGTTAAATTAATGGTAGAAGAAAAACAGACAGTATAGATGCTGAAAGTGTGCAGACCGTGAAAGCGGCAGAAGGAGGAAAAATGGGAATATTAGTTCTTGTATTATTTGTGGTGATACTTATTTTATTGGCATCCTGCATTAAGATTGTGCCCCAGGCACATGCCTATGTAGTAGAAAGACTGGGGGCCTATCAGGGAACCTGGTCGGTAGGGCTTCATGTGAAACTGCCCATCCTAGATAAAATAGCTAAAAAAATTAATTTAAAGGAGCAGGTTGTGGATTTCGCTCCTCAGCCTGTAATTACCAAGGATAATGTGACCATGCGGATTGATACGGTTGTGTTTTTCCAGATTACAGACCCTAAGATGTTTGCGTATGGGGTGGAAAATCCTATCATGGCGATTGAAAACCTGACAGCTACCACTTTGCGTAATATTATCGGTGATCTGGAGCTGGATCAGACCCTCACTTCCAGAGAGACCATCAATACCAAGATGCGTGCTTCCCTTGATGAAGCAACTGATCCTTGGGGAATTAAGGTAAACAGAGTGGAGCTTAAGAACATTATTCCACCTGCAGAAATTCAGAATGCCATGGAACGCCAGATGAAGGCAGAGCGTGAAAGAAGAGAAGCAGTTACCCGTGCAGAAGGTGAGAAGAAAGCCAGCGTAACTGTTGCAGAAGGTAAGAAAGAGGCAGCAATTCTGGAAGCTGAGGCAGAGAAGCAGTCTGCGATTCTTCGTGCAGAAGCACAGAAGGAAAAGATGATCCGTGAAGCAGAAGGTGAAGCCGAGGCAATCCTTAAGGTACAGCAGGCTACTGCAGACGGTATCAGGATGCTCCGCGAGGCAGGTGCAGACGAGGCAGTGCTCCGCATAAAGAGTTTGGAAGCTTTTGAAAAGGCAGCAGACGGTCAGGCAACCAAGATCATTATTCCCTCAGAAATTCAGGGGATTGCAGGACTTGCTGCTTCCGTTAAGGAACTGGTAAAT
>CAMBLS010000082.1 GCA_945868485.1 uncultured Lachnospiraceae bacterium
AGAAAATAGGTTTCCTGCGAACCATAAAGCTTTGCTGCACGCTCCTGTGCCTCCTTAATGATTGACTCTGGCTGGTGGAGATTATCAAATCCATCAATTTCTGTGATATCCATTTGATAAAAATCCGCAAGCAGTCCACTATCAGAGTTTCTCTTGTGTCCGGGCATATGAAAGGGATAAAAATCACTGTCACTATAATTTTTCAGGCTTTCAAACAGTCCTTTTCTCATGCTGTAGTTCTCAGCCTCGTTTTCCCTGCGCCCTTTCGCAGCTTCAGGGTCTCTAAAATGGAACAATACTTATCAGCAGTGGTTACAATCCATGCTTCACGACAAAGTGGCGGTACTACCGTAAGAGGCCACATATGCTTTTTAATGATGTCCTGTTCCCTAAGAGTAAGGTTATACTCTTTGCTTGCATTTTTAAGCGCAATCCCCGGATGATAAAATCCATGAAGCATCTGATAATTCTCTCTGTTCTTATCATGCCAGTCATACAAAAAATAATCATGAAGTAAAGCACCCCTGATCAGTTCTCTTTCATTGCACCTGATTCCAAGCAGCTTACTGATTGCAATACTCTGTCTCGCTACATCAATGCAGTGTCTGTGTACAGGCATTGTTCCATGCTGGATATAATTTCTGGTACTACGAAAGTTTTCAGAATTAAGAATGTCTGACGCATGCTCCCGAAGCAGCGTATATAATTCTTTTTTCTTTTCATATCTCCGGCGAAGCTTTTCAATTTCCTTCTCGTATCTTTCTGATTTATCCCGCATAATTCCACCCTCTAAACACATTTGAGTACAACTTGTCCACAATTATATATTCTACCATATATAACGGAGAAGATGTGTAAAATCTGCTTAAATTAAATAAAATTTAACATATTATTTACAAACTCTCTTCTAATACTGCCACTGCAATTACTGATACATTTTCCGCCTCATCCAGCTTACCGTCAAATACTACCTTAATATTCTGCCCTGCAGAAATTTCTTTATCCTCACCAGCATAGATGATTGTCTCCGGTGCCAGCTTGAAATACAGCTGCTGACCATCTTCAACCTCCATGATCAGTTCGCCCTTTCCAATTTCTAAAAGGCTTCCTTCCACCATGCAGTAGTCATCTTCTGTAGATGTCCCTGCACAACCTGTTGTAAGGCACAGCGACATCGCACAAAATAAAATAACTGTTATAAATTTTTTCATAATCCTCTTCCTCACAGATAAAAATCCCTTAACCAAAATACTATAAAGTATTTAAAAAAGCAATAAAAAACAACAGAAATGCGGTCATTTACAATATTTTCCATTAAAAAAAGTACCCCTTTCAGGTACTTTAAATGATAAATTATAAATGAGCCACCGGGGACTCGAACCCCGGACAACTTGATTAAAAGTCAAGTGCTCTACCACCTGAGCTAGTGGCCCATACATTGCGTCTGTAGTAAGATATTTCTTTTTGACCCAACATGATGTATGTTATCATATATTATTTTCAGACGCAACTGTTTTTAATCATAAATTTCAGTCATTTTTATGCCAATGCAAACTGACTGTTATACAGTTCCGCATAAAAACCTTTCTTCTGAAGCAGTTCCTCATGATTTCCCTGTTCAATAATATGACCATCCTTCATAACCAGTATTATATCCGCATTCTGTATGGTGGAAAGCCTGTGAGCTACAATAAAACTGGTTCTTCCCTCCATCATGGACGCAAAGGCTTTTTGAATCCTGATTTCTGTTCTTGTATCAATGGAGGAGGTAGCCTCATCCAATATCAGCATTGGCGGCAGGCTGAGCATCACTCTCGTAATACATAAAAGCTGTTTCTGCCCCTGAGAAAGACTGCCACCATCTTCCCCAATCACAGTATCATACCCATTTGGCAAACGCCTGATAAAACTATGAGCGTGTGACTTCTTAGCTGCCTCCACAATCTCTTCTTCCGTGGCGTCCGGCATACCTACAATAATATTATCCCTTATGGTTCCCTTCTTCAGCCAGGTATCCTGCAATACCATTCCATATGAAGCACGCAATGATTTTCTCGTGATGTCTCTGATATCCGTATTCTCAACCTGTATGCTCCCCTGATCTACATCATAGAAACGCATCAACAAATTGATAATCGTCGTTTTGCCACATCCGGTAGGTCCTACAATGGCAATCCTTTGCCCCGGCTTTACATGAAGATTCAAATCTTCGATCAGCTTCCTGTCCTCTGTATAAGAAAATGCCACATGTTCAAGATCTACCTTACCCTCTACATTCTTTAAAACTACTGCATCTTCTTTATCCGGAATCTGGGCATCTTCCTCAATAAGTTCAAAAATTCTTCCGGCACATGCCAGCGCATTTTGCAGTTCAGTGATAACCCCTGAAATTTCATTGAAAGGCTTGGTGTACTGGTTTGCATAAGAAAGAAAACACGTAAGCTGTCCTACTGAAAGTGCACCTCTGATGACTGCCAGAGCACCTGTAAGACCTACACCTGTATAAACCAGACTGTTGACAAATCTTGTACATGGATTGGTCAATGAAGAAAAGAAAATGGCCCTAAGAGAATATTTTTCCAATCTGCCATTAATCTCATCGAATTTCTCCAGCGTTTCATCTTCCCTGTTAAAAGCCTGAACTACCTTCTGATTACCGACCACTTCATTAATCAGCGTAGTCTGTTCTCCCCTTGTCTCTGACTGCAGTTTGAACATATAAAATGTCTTTTTTGCAATAAAACTGGCTACAAGCAGAGAAACCGGCGTAATGACTACTACCACTGCTGTAATTCCCACATTTACCGAAAGCATAAATCCCAATGTACCTATAATAGTGATAACCCCTGTAAACAGCTGGGTAAATCCTATCAAAAGCCCATCTGCAAATTGATCCACATCTGCCACAACACGGCTTACAATATCTCCGTGAGAATGTGCATCCATATATTTTAGAGGTAATATTTCCAGCTTACGAAATGCTTTTTTTCGGATGTCCTGGATAATATTATAAACAATCTTATTGTTGCAGATACTCATAATCCACTGTGCCAATGAGGTCAAAAGAACTACCACTGCCATCTTTCCCAGAATCCTGTAAAGCCTTGTCCAGAAAAAAGACTCTCCCACAGATTCCAACATATCTACTGCATTACCTGTAAGGATTGGAAGATAAAGAGTCAGCGTAACGCTGACCGTTGCCATAAGAATGGTGAGTGCCATCAGCACCCTATAAGGTTTGATGTATTTGAGAACCTTAATCAGAGTTTCTTTTTGTCTGCTGCTATTTTCCTTTTTCATGCCTGATCCCTCTTTTCAAACTGTGAATAATAAATCTCCTGATAGATTTCACAGCTTTCGAGAAGCTGCTGATGTGTTCCAATGCCTGCAATATTTCCGTCATCTAACACAATAATCCGGTCTGCATGCATCAGAGACGAGGCTCTCTGAGATACAATAAACACTGTAGTATCCCCAGGCATCTCTTTAATCGCCTTTCGAAGCTTCGCATCTGTCGCATAATCAAGTGCAGATGCACTGTCATCCAGAATTAAAATTTCAGGCTTTTTGACCAACGCTCTGGCAATTGACAGTCTCTGCTTTTGACCACCTGATAAGTTTCTGCCCTCCTGCTCTACAACGGCATCCAACTTACCATTTTTATTGACCACAAACTCCTCTGCCTGCGCCATCTTAAGTGCCTGCCAGAGTTCCTCATCACTGGCATTTTGATTTCCCCAAAGCAAATTTTCCCGAATGGTTCCTTTAAACAGAACTGCCTTCTGCATTACAATACCAATCTTATCTCGCAAAGCAGTGAGAGCATAATCTCTTACGTCCACACCATCTACTTTTACGCTTCCTTTTTCCACATCATAAAAACGAGGTATCAAATGTACCAACGAAGTTTTACCGGAGCCGGTGCCTCCAATCACACCAATGGTTTCTCCTTGGGCTGCATGGAAAGTAATATCTGTCAAAGCTTCCTCCCCGCCCTCGTAATATTTCATGGAAACCCCTTCAAAAGTAACGGTTCCTTTTTCACCTTCTGCCAAAATCCGCTCTTTCTCTGTAAATGACTGATTGTACTCTGCCATCCCTCCCTGTATCTGAAAGACATCTGCTACCCTGTTCCCACAGGCGACCGCCTTGGTCACGGTAATAATCAGATTTGCAAGCTTTACCAGCTCCACTAGAATCTGAGACATATAATTTACCAGTGCAACCACTTGCCCCTGCGTAAGAATGCCCATTTCTACTCTGACCGCTCCCGTATAGATGAGGATCATTAATCCACCATTAATAATAATATAGGTCACAGGATTCATAAGTGCAGATATCTTAGCTGCTACCATCTGCATCTGTTTCAGGGTATCTGTCTGTTCATCAAACTTATCTATCTCTTCTTGCTCATTGCCAAATGCACGTATTACACGGACTCCGGTTAAATTCTCTCTAGTTGTTCCAAGCACCTGATCCAAATAATTCTGTACCTTTCCGAACATAGGAATACTAATTAACAGAATTCCAAATACCACAATGGACAGAAGAGGAATAACTACCATAAAGATCAATGCCGCCTTAACATCTACAGTGAACGCCATAATCATAGCACCAAATACAATGAAAGGAGAACGCAGAAAGAGCCGCAGCACCATATTGACACCAGACTGAAGCTGGTTAATATCACTGGTCATTCTGGTAATCAGTGTAGATGTGCCCTGCTGATCCATGTTTGAGAAGGAAAGGCTCTGAATATGTGCAAACAGTGCATGCCGCAGCTTGGTAGCAAATCCCACCGCAGCCTTCGCCGCAAAGAACTGGGCAGTCACTGAGCTGATTAGTCCTGTCAGACCAAGCGCCGCCATGAGAAGACACATTCTGATAACATAACCCTTGTCTCCGTTTTCAATTCCCACATCAATCATAGATGCCACTACCAGCGGCACGATAAGCTCAAAAGAAGCCTCCAGTAATTTAAACAGAGGCCCCAAAATACTTTCCTTTTTATAATCCTTTAAATAAACAAGCAAACCTTTCATGACTTTTCTCCCAACCACTTTTTAATTCAGGAAATTTTCTATAATCACGGCTTCCGCCGCTTCATCACTAAGTCCAAAGGTATTCAGCTTAATCAGCTGTTCATTATTAATCCTTCCAATGGCTGCCTCATGGATGATAGCAGCATCCACATGCTTCGCATCAATTTCCGGAATGGAGCATACCTGTGCCTGATCCATAATAATAGAATCACACTGGATATGTGCATGACAGAGTGCATTCCCAATTGCCTTAGGATGGAAAACCTGTCTGGATTCCCCCCTCGCAACAGAACGGGAAGTAATCTGTGCCGAGCCCCCTGCACCATTTAAATGGATATCCATATTAGAAACCGCACTCTGCTGATCATGAGTCATCAGCTTCTCAATGACAAAAAGCCTGCTGTCCTCGCCCATGACCACCTCTGTTTCACGTTTAGTTGAATCCACACCTTTAATCTGCGCCGTATCCAAAGTAAAAACAGAATTAGTGTCCATAATAATCTTAGTTACAGGGTTTAAAATTCTTGCTCCGGTTCCTTCACCTTCACCATAATGTTTTTCCTCATAGCGTACATTTGCATTTTTTCCCACGTGGAAGGTATGGATTCCATCGTGTCGGCTGTCATTACATCCACTGTTATGAATGCCACAGCCCGCGACAATCGTTACCTGTGCACCGTCTTCAATATAAAAATCATTGTAAACCTCATCTGTCATCCCGGAAGCCGCAACTACCACGGGAATATGCACCTGCTCTCCTTTTGCCTCTCCGCTGATATATACATCAATTCCCTGCTTATCTTCCTTCCTCTTAATGGTAATATGCTCTGTATTACCATGGCACAGAGAATAACCGTTATATCTCAAATTATAGGCCCCTTCCTGTTTAAATCCACTTTCATCTATCTGGTTTAAAATTGACTGGGTTATCTGATCTATTTCTGCCACAACTATCTTCCTTTCTCCGAACGCCTGCCTATGCCTTATGTGCAGGATTCATACAGCTACATCCTGTGTCCTCGTTCATAAGATCCGGCATTACCTGCTCTTTTTTATCAAGGGCTTCTATCCTACCATTCTTTACCACCATAATGCGGTCTGCCATCTGAATAATTCGCTCCTGATGAGATATCAGAATCAAACTTTCCTTCTTATTTGCATGAAGCTGCTCAAACTGCTTAACCAGCATAGAAAAACTCCAAAGATCAATTCCGGCTTCTGGTTCATCAAAAATACAAAGCTTATGTGGCTTCGCAAGAACAGTCGCAATTTCAAGACGCTTCATCTCACCTCCGGACAAAGTACCATCAACCTCACGATCCAAATATTCTCTTGCGCAAAGTCCAACACTACTTAAATAATCACAGCATTTATTTTCCGGCAATTCGGTTCCCGCCGCAAGAGAGAGAAGCCTTCTCACTGTCATTCCTTTAAATCTGGGCGGCTGTTGAAATGCAAAACCAATTCCTGCATTTGCTCTCTGAGCAATACTATAATTCGTAATATCCACACCATCCATCAGAATACTTCCACTGTCAGGTGCTTCTATTCCCATCAGAAGCTTCGCCAATGTAGATTTACCGCCACCGTTTGGTCCTGTAATTACCAGCATTTCTCCATCTTCCACCCTGAAGCTGATATCCTCTATAATACTTTTTTCCACACCGTTTTCAAGAGGATGAAAAATCAGGTTTTTTACTTCCAGCATAACTTGCTCCTTTAATTTAAATATTCATCAAATTTCTCTTTTGTCTCATTGAGAAATACTATTCCCAGGATGCCGGGACCTGTATGGGCACCAATAGCACAACCTACTCTGCCCTCCAACAATCCCTTCACATGATATCTTCCCACTAATTGTTCCTTAATATAATCATAAGCTTCCTTGTCTGTCCCATAGCAGACACCTACTACCTGCTTCTCCAGGTTTGCTCCCTTTTCACCTACCATGTCCAGAATTCGTTTCTGTGCCTTCTTCCATCCCCGTACCTTTTCTACTGCCTTCAGGGAACCATTTTCATCCACGATGATAATGGGCTTTATATCCAGTACGGTACCTGCCAGAAAAGAGGTTTTGCTAAGACGCCCTCCCTTAAACAGATAATCAAGCTCCATAACAGTAACCGCATGTTCCATATGTTCGCAAAAGAAATGCGCCGCCTCTATAATTAGTTCCTTCGGTGCTCCGTTCCTCTGCATGCGTAGTATTCTCTCTACCACCAGTCCGTATCCTACAGATGCACATTTCGTATCAATAATAGTAAGCTTAAAATCCGGGTATTCTTCCAAAATTTCCTCATATGCAAGAGTCGCTGCATTAAAGGTTCCTGCTATTCCTGTAGAAAAACACATGTACAATACTTCATCATTTCTCTCAGCATAAGGGCGAAAATGCTCTTCAAACATGAATTGATTAATATGATAAGTCTTAATTTCTTTCCCTGATGCCTGTATCTCATAAAATTGATCCGGAAAAATAGTTTCTCCGTCAAAATAATCAACTCCTTCTATAGTAACAGGCGTTGGTATCACATGCAAATCGTATTCTTTAATAATGTTTTCTGGGATATCGGAAGCCGAATCCGTAATAATACAGAAAGCCATTTTTATCCTCCTTAGCTGTAAATATGTCAAATTTCCATTATAACTATACTACATCTGCCAAATTTATGCATCTTAAAAATTTCTAAGCATATGATAAAGCAAAAAAGATAGGACCTTCTTTATGTATACAGATCAAATCACCCCGAGAATCAATTTTTTGCAAAACCTAATCTATGAACGCCCTGATGCTACTGCCTGGGTTGCCGGCAACGCTGCCAATCCGCAGTTAAGTGGTTTGGTTAAATTCTACCGAACCTCTTACGGCGGTATCCTGGTAGAGGCAGAAATTTTTGGTCTTCCAAATATCAAAGAACAGGGCTCCAGCGACTTCTATGCTATGCACATCCATGAATTTGGTAACTGTTCTGATGACTTTCAGCGAACCGGCGAACATTACAATCCTTCCGACAGACCCCATCCTTATCATGCCGGCGACCTGCTCCCACTTTTAGGAAATCAGGGATACGCCTGGTCTGCATTCTATGACAAACGCTTTACCATAGAAGAAATTATAGGAAAATCAGTTATTATACATTCCGGACATGATGATTTTACCTCTCAGCCCTCTGGAAACTCTGGCGCCAAAATTGGCTGTGGCGAAATCAGGCGAACCATCTAAATGTAAAAAAAGCTCTGTACAAAATATAGACCCAACCTGCTTCGATAGCATCTGCCTGTTTTACAGGAGTATATCAGATTGCAAGTTGGGTCTGTATTCTAAATATAATTACATCATTGATTCAATCATTACGCTTCTATATTCGGGATCAGTAGCAAGATCCACGTCCACCTTGTCCATTCTTCGAACCTTAGGTCGCATGGAATTACTGTCATTACTTACTACCACCACTACCTCACCATTAGAAAGCTTCAGCGTAAAACCATTGGGATAGATAGGAAATTCTCTGGTAAACACATCCACTACTCCTTTGTCAAACAAGGTTCCTACATTACTCATAATATATTCCATAGCATAAGCCGGTGTAAATGCCTCACGATACTTTCTCTGAGCAGTAAATGCATCATAAGTATCTGCCACTCTCAAAATTCTGGGGAAAATACCCAGCTTCTCTCCGGAAATTCCATAATATCCCGTTCCATCCAGATTTTCGTGATGAAACAGAATGGAGTTCCTGGCAACACTTGAGATGGAAGGATACTCCTTTAGCGTTTCATAGGAATACATGGGATGTTTCTTCATCTCATCCATTTCCTTGTCATTATAAACATGCTTGGCATTCAGTACTCGTTTCTTCACATCAAACTTTCCTATGTCGTGCAAAAGACCGGCTATTGCCAGATTATCAAGTTGTTCATCTGTCAAACCATAACCTACACCAATGGCAACTGCATAGACTGCTACAGAGACACAATGGCGATACTCATAATTTTTGTTGTTTTTAATATCCAAAAGATCCAGCTTTAAGGTTTCCTTATACTTCATTTCCTGAACAATCTTTTTGGCAATCGAAATACAGGAAAGATAATCGTTTTTATATAGTGCTTCAAAGGCTTTAGCTCGCAGTTCATCTGGAATCACATCATCGATAATAATGTCTTCAAACCCAGGTGTCTCAATATATGCTCCTTGAAATCCCATATTAGTCATACGCTTTAAAACAGTTTCACTGATTCTGTGTCCTGCACCTACCAGAAGACGTCCATCCTCTCCTACAACTGCTTTCGCAAGCTGCATGTCAGGACTCAGATTTTCAATTCTCAGATACTGCATACCCTCTGCCCCTTTTTCTTTCTGTGACTAATTTCCTATACAATATGAATTATTATATCAAATTAACCAGAAAAGCACCATGATTTTTTAATCCAATATCACCAGCTGATCCATTACAAAAAAAGTAAACTCACCGCTATCTAAAATCTGATTATTTTCATCCTTAATCTTCACATCAAACACCGCAAGATGCTTTCCCTGACGCAGTCGGGTGGACTCACAGAAAACATATTCTGTCTCAACTGCCGGCAACAAAAAATTCAATGTTCCTGACACTGTTGTCACATAGTTTCCACACATACAAGCTGTGGTTCCTGCCGCAATGTCCGCAAATGAATACAGACAGCCTCCATGCAACATTCCATAAGGATTTGCAAGTTCTTTTCGGTATTTCATTCTTGCAAGGCTATATCCATCTTCAAATTCCATCATTTCTATCCCCAAAAACTTAATATAGGAATTTTCTGCCATGGTTTTCTCAAGAATCTTTTTGATTTGTGATTGTCTATCTTCTTTCATTTCTTTCTCTGCCCTGAAACATCATTATTTTAACATCCGGAATCGTTTTCATCTGAATCAAATAGCTTTCCTGTGGCAAACGGACTGCCTACATCACATCTGCCATGGTGATATGTCTTTTGTGCAGTTCCATCTTCAACTCGTTCTGAGGTTTCTATCTTAATACGACTAATTCCTTCTTCTGCCATGGCATCCAGCATCTTAATTACTTCATCTATGTGTTCCATTTTTCCTCCACGCTACTTATCAATATCCCTTTTAACTTACAATAAATCCTGAAATCGCAAATTGTCACGAAGCTCATTATAGCATAATCATAATTGCTTAAACAATCGTCTTAACCCCTGTCAAAGAATTTTTTTGTAAAAAAAGAGCAAAATAAAAATGCAACACTTTCTCTAAAATGTTGCACTTTTGTTTTAGTTGTATATATTATCGGATGGAATTTTTGAAACTTTATACCTGACAAAAATTTTTTTATAATTTTATTTTCAGGAAAACCGCATCCTTGTCATCCTGATCAATACAAAGATAATGTTTGGTAATCTGATAAGAAGAATGATTATAAATGCTCATCAGCATAACCGGAGATACTCCCTGTTTCCATGCATGATAACCGAAGGTTTTGCGTAGTGAGTGGCAACTTACATATTCAGGAAGTCCTGCATAAGAGGCTGCTTCTTTGATAATACGATAAGCTTGATACCTGCTTAAAGGCTGATCTGGATGCATCTGACTGACAAAGAGATAATCGGTCGGCAAATGGTCTTTATAACCACTATGTTGCAGAAGTGTATCATGAATTTCTCTATTAATATAGATGCAATTCGTTTTTCCAGTTTTCTGCTCTTTTACCGTAAGATGACTTTTCCACTTTTTCTTTTGATAATCATAAAAATTTCCATAAGTTAAATG
>CAMBLS010000083.1 GCA_945868485.1 uncultured Lachnospiraceae bacterium
TCGTCTTCGTCATACTCGTATTCATATTCTTCATCGTCGTCTTCATCGTACTCATCTTCATATTCTTCGTCATCGTCTTCATCATACTCATCTTCCTCATCTTCGTACTCGACGTCATATTCCTCTTCCTCATCTTCGTACTCGACGCCATATTCCTCTTCCTCATCTTCGTACTCTTCATCGTACTCTTCTTCATTATCTATGTCGTCATCCGCATACTCGACATCATCATCTTCTTCATCTTCATACTCTTCTTCATCGTCTTCGTACCCGGCTTCGTATTCCTCTTCATCTTCATCGTAGTCATCTTCATCCTCATCATCACCATCGAAGTCCAACCACTCTAATTCTTCTGAATCATCTTCGTATCGGCTGCCTTTTCTGCCACCCAGCAGTTTATGCAGTAGTTTTCCCATTTATGTAAACCTCCATATTGTCTTTCATAGTTACATGACGAAACGTTACACCTTTCAGTATTATATCACCTAAGCTACATTAGCACAAATGTTTTGTTCCCTCTGAAATTATCTGTCAACGCCGCTATTTGACTTTCTTTTATTAAGATTTTGTAAAAATTCCCAAATCTTTTATTGACTTTTTTATCTTTATCTGTAAACTTAAAATACAACTTTATTATCTTGTACTTAATTGTGAAAAGGGGAGTTTCATATGATGTACATGCACTATTGTAAACAATGTCACAGGATTTTTATGCTCAATGGGCATAAGATGATATGCCCAAAATGCACTCAGTCATTAACAGAACTGCAGATTTCCTATATGGATTATGTGGAACTGGACATGGAAGAACGAGCAGCTTTCAAAGAAGCCTGCGCAGACGAAAGGCAATTAAACAAGCTTAAGACAACCTATCGCATGTATAAATACAGTAAATGGTATAAGGAGCTTCAAGCGCAGAACGAAGGCAATCTTCCAATCAGTGCTCTGCTTTCTGCTATCATGCAAAAGAATACAACAGATTTTGATTTGCCTGAGGTGCATTAACTTTAAGCCCAGACTGCCAAATCAAAATTCCAAAGAGTGCCGGGAAAGTTCCGGCTCTTTTTATGCGCAAAAATGCCTGTGCGTAAGAACAATAGGTAACGTATATTAATTTTTTATGAACATGTGGATTTTTTACCCGAATAATAGTAGAATAAAAATTGGTTATTTTGACTATAAGATATTTTAAAGGAGATTTATTTATGGAAGAAAATAAAAAGACAGGTACGCAGATTATTCTGCACATCGTCTTGCTTGCAGCAATTATATTGATTGCAGTCATTTCCATCTATCGGTTGTATGAATGGAATAAGGGTACTCCCTTAGATGCTGATACAGAAGATGTAGATCCTTCTCAGTTTGATATTGAAACCCTAGACATGATCATTCCCATGGATGCTTCTTTGCTGGAAGGAAGAGAAGATGACGGCGAAACCACCATCCTTTGCCTGGGTAACAATCCTTTTGCAGATGATCATGGGAACACCGGACTGGCAGCGATGATTGCTTCCAAGACCAACGCCACTGTTTACGATTGCTCTTTCCCGGATTCTTCTGCAGCCTGCAAGTATCCGGTCTATAATCCGCAGTATACCAAGGATCATTTTAACTTTTATTATGTTGTGGAATGCTTCCGCAACAATGAGTTTACAGCAATTTCATCTATTGCCAATGACGAAGCAGATCCCCGCTATGCAGAATCAGTAGAAGTCATGAAGACAGTGGATATGGACAAAGTGGACATTATCGTTATTATGTATGACAGCACTGACTACAACGTAGGAACCCCTTCCGACAACCCGGACAACCCCTACGACGTAACAGCCTTTACAGGTGGGCTTCGTACTACCATCAATAACATTAAGAGTACCTGGCCCTATATCCGTGTGTTTGTCATGTCTCCCACTTACGCCCAGTATATGGACGAGGACGGAGAGCTTCACAACGGTACCATCACTGATTTAGGAAACGGAACCTTAAACCACTATCTTGTAAAAGAAGCCGATGCTGTCATGGACTGCGGCGTTTCATTTGTTGATAATTACTACGGAACCATCAACGAAGACAATTATCAGGAATACATGAAAGACCATATGCGCTATAATGAAGCGGGACGCGAAAAGCTGGCAGAACGAATTGCAGACATTATTAATAACAAGATGGGAACGGTAAGCTCAACTGCGTCAAAATAAATACTTTCTACAAAAACAGGTTCATCGGATTTTCCGGTGAACCTGTTCATCATTTACGGGATAATAATTCTTCATAATTGAAACCTTCTGCAATCTCCCTCATATGCTTCAAATACTCATCAATGGTTTTCCCCTTGCCTGTCCCCTGGGAATCTTCCTTTGTAACCAGGCAGCTTCCATCCGCAAAGCACTCGGTCATATACCGGTTATATCTTGGATGATAATGGGTATAATCTGCATAGTTGTTTAAATCACAGATGATTTCCTCCTGATCCGGGAAAAAGTAAACCTCCACATTTTCATAGGCATTCAGCCTCTCTGTAATGTACCGATATTCCTCAATCGTCACATCCAAAAGATTTTCTTTGCTCACATCATTCCAAAACAAAATGCTGTAGGGCGGAAAAAATATTACAAATTGAGTTTCCGGGTTTGCCTCAATGTATGGACAGATATTCGCCGAAAGATTTTTTTCCACTGCTGCAAGGTACGCTTCCACATCCGCTTCCTCACTGGACTGCTCAGGAGAAGTATAATTGTGCAGCACCCATTCCTCGCTATAGTATTCCTCTGTCCACCAGCTTGCATACACATTGGACAAATCTGTAGGTTCCGGGTCTGCCAGAGGGCGCAAGATATAATTCAGCAGCACATCCTTGTTGAGCACATACTTAATGTCATTTAAATAACTGTCATCATATAAATATTCCGGAATGGGATACTTGGTTTCCGCCACACCGCCAGAGTAAGTAATTACATCCACTCCTAGAAATACCTTTTTAATTCTATTCTCCCCACGATTGTTATCGCTTTGGAATATTATTTCCATGATATTCGCCTGATCCTTGGGAAAGGCACCGCTATAGCTCAGCTTGATGGTATTTAGCCCCATCAGCTCCTGAAAC
Organism: uncultured Lachnospiraceae bacterium; assembly: GCA_945868485.1. GTDB lineage: Bacteria > Bacillota > Clostridia > Lachnospirales > Lachnospiraceae > Suilimivivens. The sequence goes on from CAMBLS010000083.1 coordinate 3,101, forward strand.
CATGTGGTCTGAAAATTCACCGTCATGGAAGAACCCAAAATCACACTGTCATACTCCATATGAGCTGCCATTCCCGGATTCTGGGACAACTGATTATCAACCAGATAAGGAAAGCCCGAAACAGGTCTGTGATAATGAAAGAATGGATCCACATACACCACCAGCGCCGCCATCAAAAGCCCGATTGCCACAACCAGCCCCAGGAATCCAATCACTGCTCTTTTGAAAGGATTTCCATTATTCTTTTTCTTTACAGATTGATTTTCATTTTTCATTTTAATCCCCATGCATATAGCAAGCCTTGCTTGAGATACTGCTTAAATCAAAAAGTGAAAAATTTTTTTAGAAATTCACATACAGGAAGGAACTGACACCAGAGAAGGAAATCACACTCCACAGAAACAGCACTGCCATGATTACCGTATGGACCACCCCTGGCTTAACCGTCTTCGTAAATTCCACTGCATTTTTCCCAAAAAACACCAATAACAGCACTGCAATCAGGATAATCACCATCAAAATATAATAGGCATACTGCCACCGATCTAAATGCAGCACCTTTATCACATACCAGAATTCATCCAGATTGAAACAGCCAGCAAGCTCCCAGTTAATCCTGCCAAAGGAAGCGGAGACAATGGTCTTTAAGAGATTCAGTGCCTCTCTGACAGAAGGTGCTCTGAAAAAAATCCATGCCACATTTACATAGAGGAAAGTCAAACATACCCCAATCACGCTTCTTTTTCCCACGCCTTTGTTGTCCAGAAACGCTTTGGTCAGCACATATAGCACCCCATGCATCATTCCCCAGACAATAAACTGCCATCCCGCACCATGCCAGATACCACTTAAGAAAAATACCACCAGACAGTTCAAATAGGTCCTGGCTTTTCCCTTACGATTTCCTCCAAGAGGAATATATAAATATCTGGTAAAAAATCCGGTTAAAGTCCTGTGCCATCTCTTCCAGAAGTCCACAATATTAGACGCCTTGTAGGGAGAGTCAAAATTCAGCGGCAGTTCTATGCCCAGCATTCCTGCAACTCCCATAGCCATATCACAATAGCCACTGAAATCAAAATACAACTGCAGAGTATACGAAAGCATGACAATCAATGCATCACCTGAATTTAAAGCCGCCAGATTTCCATAGCCAAAGTCCACTGCCTTGCCAAAGGTATCTGCAATTAAAACCTTCTTAAACAATCCCAGAACAAAGAGATAAAGATTCCTGTAAATCCGCTCCCAGTCCAACTTCTGCCCGACTCTTTCCAATTGTGGCAAAAAATCCCCCGGCAGAGCAATGGGGCCCTGCATCATCTTAGGGAAAAAGCTGACATACAGCCCATAGTTAAGGGCACTTACCCCTTTGATATTTCCCCGATAGCACTCCATCAGAAAGGCAATCTGAGTAAACGTAAAAAAACTGATACCTAAAGGCACGAAGCTGCCATCGCCTACATACTTAAAACAGGCAAGTGCCCCTAAATGAATCAAAAGTCCAATGAGCAACACCGACTTTTTCCTTGCAGTTCTCTCCATTTGCCAGGAAAGTCCATAGTTCACTGCCATACTGCCAATCAGCACCGGAAGATACACCGGTGAAAGCCATGCGTAAAAAACCAGAGAAGCTATCAGCCAAAAGATGTTTCTATAAACAGCTCCTGCTTTCCGGCAAATATAAGTTCCCACCAACACCAGCGGGAAGAAAAGAAATAGAAACTCGTAAGAATTAAACAGCATGATTTCTGCACCTTTTATTCTTCATCTTCATAATATTCCTGCCACTGCTCAACCACTGATACCGTAACCGGATCTTCATAAATTCTATAGCCGTCAATCACATCTATCAGTACCAGTCCGCAGCTTTCCGGGTCCACATCCGTCTTTCGATCCTGTGTCATCACAATATACTGGCAGTACTCTGTCCTGGTTGCCTCAAGCAATGCCTCCATATCTACGATTTCCGGCTTCTCCATAGCTTCATAGACAGCATTGTAGTAATCCCATCTTGCTACCAGCATTTCCCTTCCATAAGGCATATTGATTCTGGCATCATACTGCCTTACGAAATGAATGAGCTCTGGGGGCATCACCGCCGAAACCCTTGTATCAGAATCCTCCGGGCTGATCCTGTCACAGATTTTGATCACTGTGTCTGGGATATGGTAAAGATTTTCCGCCTTAGAAATATAGCTGCTCTGATACACATAGCTGCCACACAGAATAACCAGCGCCGAAGTAACTACAAGCCCAATCCGTTTATGCCCTGCAAAGAACTTGCAGGCTCCGTAACAGGTAATCATCCCCATAGGAATGGTCCACAAAATCCGGTAGTAGGTTTCTCCGTCCAGCCCTGCTGCCACAAAGACTTTTCTGCTGATTGGAAATAAAAACAACAGCACTACAATCATGGGTGCATAGACCAGAAGTAGACGCACTCTTCCATCCTTCTCCTTGACAAGAAGATAAATCCATGAAAGCAGCGTCAGCGCAAGCAGAAGCCTAAGCCCCGTATAAAGCTTGAAAATCACCAGACTTTCCATAAATATTCCAAACATAAATTTACTCCTTCAGGCTACAAAACAATAATCCCATGGGTAAGCGCCAAATACAGCAACACATAAAGACCTCCGGGCACACAGCTAAAGCATGCCTTAATCAGAATCCCCGGCTTTCTTTCCCTGATTGCAAACAACACCGCCAGCCCTACCGTCATCAGACAGCTTAAAAGAATGGCAAGCGAGCTGCTTGCACCTCCCGCCAAATTCAGGCAGGTAAGCAATATCCAAAAGCCGCCCTGTGCAGTGCTTTTTTCCTGCTCATCATCTCCCGCAAATAGATTTAAGAAAATCCACAAAACCGCCGGAATAATGAAATTGCCTGCAAACGATTTTCCCTGCCAGGTTCTGGTCAGGAAAAAGGTTTCTGTTGTGTAAATGGAAATGTTACCAAACATCTGCCACAATGCAATCACTACCATAAACATAGGCAGCAGATCTTTTCTCTTTTTTAGAAGAATTTTTCCAATCTGATAATACAGAATATAAGTAAGGGGGATCAACACCAGCGGCACAATACTGTGGCTTACGATTGTCGCATGGACATTACTCATACTGCCCACAAATGCCTCCCAGATGGGAAACAACGCCAGTGCATGGCGCACATCCAGAGGTGCACTGCGCCCCGTATAAGGGTTAATTCTGTACAAAGTATCAATCTGCTGGGCAACCACCGCCTGCACCCCATAATAGGCATCATCCCCGTCAAAGGATGCTCTGGTAAATGCCATATACATCTGAAAGCCTACCAGAAGCAGAAACAGTACAAATACAAGCTTTTCCTCCAGAGAAATTGCTTTCCAGCCGGAAAGACCTCCAAAGTTCCACGTCTGTCCACTTTTTTTGGCTTTTAATGCAAAAAACACCCCTAAAGCTACGCAAAGGAGAAGTACCGGCGTAAACCACCATTTAAAGGCAGTAAAGCCATTGTAAACCACCAACAATACCACCGGTATCCCCACCAGCTCCAAAAGAGTAAAAAGCAGAATATATCCTGCAATCAGTGCCACACCGGGTGTCCTGTCCTTCTTTCCAAGAAGTGGAAGAGGAAGCAGACCCATACAGAAAGGCACAATCAGAAGCCATAAAATTAATCCAAGTGTTTGAAGTATAATCATTGAGTTCACCTTAATATTTTCTAATGATATCATTCATTTCTTCTATCTGACATTGTATCTTTTCGCAGTTTTAATGTCAACAACAGCTCGTGGTAAAAAGCTTTTCAAAAGTGGACATGACACTTATTCTATGATACAATGTTTAAATATATGTAATGCTGATTTATAACGATTTTATGCACGAAAGGTGAACCCATCAATATGAAAAAGGCACTTGTCATAGGCGCAGGTCCTGCAGGCCTTACCGCCGCTTATGAACTTCTCAGCAAGTCAAAGGACATTGAAGTTATCGTATTTGAAGAAAGCGATTGTTTTGGTGGTATATCCAAAACTGTAGAATATAAGGGAAACCGTATGGATATGGGCGGTCACCGCTTCTTCTCCAAAATACCGGAAGTCAACGAATGGTGGGACAAGATGCTCCCTATGCAGGGCTCTCCTACATATGATGACATTCTTTTAAGCAGACCCATGCCTGTTGCAAAGGGCGGTCCAGATCCCGAGAAAGAAGATCGGGTTATGCTCACAAGGCATCGTGTTTCCCGCATCCTCTTTAACGACAAATTCTTTGATTACCCTATTTCACTGAAATGGGAAACTATCAAGAACATGGGCTTTGTCACTACTATGAAGGTTGGTTTCAGTTACCTTGGCTCCCTGATTGTCAAAAAACCGGAAGATAATCTGGAAAATTTCTATATTAACCGTTTCGGTCGCAAGCTCTATTCCATGTTCTTCGAATATTACACCGAAAATCTCTGGGGACGTCATCCCAGTGAAATTGATGCCTCCTGGGGCGAACAGCGTGTGAAGGGACTTTCCATCATCGCCGTAATCAAAGATATCTTCGGAAAGATTTTCAAGAAAAAAAATCGGAAAGTAGAAACCTCTCTAATTGAACAATTCAAGTATCCTAAACTTGGTCCCGGTCAGCTCTGGGATGTTACTGCAGAGGAAATTACTAAACTCGGTGGTACGATTATTAAAAATGCAAGAGTTACCAAGCTCCACAAGAACGAAAATAATGTAATTACCTCTCTTACCTATGAAAAGGACGGCGAAGAACACACTTTGGAAGGCGATTACTTTATCTCCTCTATGCCGGTAAAGGATCTGGTAGCCGGAATGAATGATGTTCCTGCAGATCCTGCCAGAATTGCAGCAGGTCTTCCTTACAGAGATTATATGACCTTGGGTGTCCTTGTCCCTAAGATTAATCTTGAAAACAAGACTTCCATCAAAACAGTAAGCAACATTGTGCCAGACTGTTGGGTTTATGTTCAGGATCGCAGAGTAAAGCTTGGACGTTTTCAGATTTATAATAACTGGTCTCCTTATATGATTAAAGATTTAGAGCATACCGTGTGGATTGGTCTGGAATACTTCGTAAACGAGGGAGACGAATTCTGGAATATGACTGAGGAGGAATTCTCCAAGGTTGGAATTGCCGAAATGATTAAGCTTGGTCTGATTAACAGTGCCGATGATGTCATTGATACTCACATGGAAAAAGTTAAAAAAGCATATCCTGCTTATTTTGACACCTATGATGAGATTGACACACTGGTGGATTATTTGAAAACCATCGATAACCTCTACTGTGTGGGACGTAATGGTCAGCACAGATATAACAACATTGATCATTCCATGTGTACTTCTTTTGAAACAGTTAAAAATATTTTATCCGGGGAAAAGGACAAGTCTAATATCTGGAATGTAAATACCGAGAAAGAATATCACGAAGAATCCCATGAGAATGAGGCTGAGGTGGATTAAAAGCCATATTTATGCAGAAAAATTTAGTCAGTCTGTATTTGGAAAACTTCCAATTCAGACTGACTTTCTATTTTACTTTCTAAATAATGATTGTCTTGCACCATGATTGGCATCTCTATGTTTTAGCGTATCGTCCACCACATCCATACGAAGCCCTGCATCAATGAAATCACAATATTTACAGAAGTCATAGTCCCCACGGCTGGTTCGGATTGCCTGACGTAATTTCTGATATGCCTTGCTGTTCCATGCTTCCTTAAGTGGTGTCACATTCAAATCAGCCAATGTAGTTGCTTCAAAATTATCACAGCAACAGATGCCCATTCTTCCATCCGGAAAGATAAACATATCCGTATAAGGCATCAAACAGGTTTCTCGGATAATCTTCTGACTATTCTGCTTATTGGGTGCACTGCCCGCACGATTGGTCAGCACTGCGTCCATATATCGCATCTGGATCAACAATTCCACATCCTTAAATTCCTCTGGATGTGCTTTGGCATAATCGTAAATCTCCTGCACATTGTCATGAAGTTTCATATCCCGACAATAATTATTGATAATCAACTGATTTACATAGGGAATAATCTCTTTCACCTTCTCCACGGTAAGCAAAAGCCCGTTGGATGACAAGAATATATAGCTGTCTGGGAGCTTCTCCCTGCAGTATTTATGAAACTCTACTATTCTGGTATCCAAAAATGGTTCATTATTTCCATAAAGAGTCAAATGCCCCTTATATCCCCAATCATGGAGCTGATCAATAATACTGTAAAACAGATCATCTTCCATCCTCTTATAAGGGCGCTTTTCTGCATTCTTATTTGCAGTGCAGAAGGAGCAGGTACTGTTACAACGATTGATGGTTTCCAAATTTACCACTAATGGCATGGGAACCTCTTCCCCATTTAAGAAATATTCAATATACTTTTCCTGTAGTTTATTTCTGGTGAGAAACTGCAATTTTAAGTAGCTCTCAGAAGAAAGCTTGGGAAATATCTTTTGCAGATTCCATCCAATGACTCCACCAAAATTGTGAAATTTAACTGACATATTGTTCTCTCTATTCTTTCTAAGTATTTCAAATCGACTGCTTAATCATATCATTTTACCATCATTGCGTCAATCTCATCTCCCTTGATGCAACCTTTTTAGAGTATGAAATAATTCTTTTAATACCAGCAACGCACTAATGTATACAAGAGCCATATTATATATCATGTATCTCGACAGACACATAATCGTAAGTGCAACTGCTGCCACATTACCTACAGTTAAAAGCGCTGTCAATCCAAGCATCTTAACCGCTCTGTTATCTCTATCCTTTCTGTATAAATAAATCCCTGCCAAAATCAGAAACAGGTAGCCCACCAATGTCGGCACATTGAAATAAGGCGATACAATTGCTACAGTTCGAATGAACCCCACTGCCATATTTCCCAAATAGTGCATAAACCATCGTCCAAAGCATGTCGCCAAAAGTTCCTTGTACATTCCTGATGCAAGCCCATCTACTGCCACACATTTTTTCATGTAATCCGTAATATGTTCTTCCTGTTCCACATAATCTTGCAGGGTTGGATAAATAGCAGAATCCTTTATACGGTCATGCATAACAGAGAAAAAGTCCGCTTCGGAAGAAAAATCCTCCGGTGCATTAGCAAATAACATCCCTCCCTGTTCCACTTCATCATATATATCAAAAAAGAGCTGCCTTAATTTTTCATCCTGAATCGATTCGCCATCTGTTCTGTCTGATACATAAATCACATTTGACAGGATAGTTACATCACCATAAGTCGTTCCGGCAAACATTCCATTTGCAATATAATGATATCCGTTTATAACCAAAAATCGACATCCAAAAACCAATAAAACTGAAAGAATTGCTCCCAGAATCTGTTTTATACCTCTTTTTTTAATTCCCAACCACACTGCTACAATCAGCCACGCAATCATGGTAACCATCATCTGTCCTCTTGTAATAGACAGAAGAAATGCAAAAATCAAGGAAATCCCTAAAGCTTTCTTTTCATTA
>CAMBLS010000084.1 GCA_945868485.1 uncultured Lachnospiraceae bacterium
TACAGACGCTGATTCATATGGGAACCGGATTTTTCATTTACTTTTTGGTAGCCCTTAATCTAGGCTGGATTCCTGTAGAGTTCGGATGGCAGATGACCGTGTTGTCCATTTTAATTGCTGTTGCATTTGCATTTATTATCTGGTATGGCTTCTACCTGTTTAATAAGAAAGAAGCAAAAAAGCTGAATCAGAAGTTGGAAGCTATGAATAAGTAATTGCAATTACTCTTAAATCTGAACCATCAATCATTCGTTACAATCCATCATGCACTGATATCTGAAAAAAGAAATGACTAGAGTCTAAACTAGGTGTAAACTATTGGTAGAATAAACTAAACTTCTGGTCGGTTGATTATAGAAAAGGAGATTGGTTATCATGCAATCATCATATCAGAAGACCCAAGGAGGAGCAAATAAAATGAACAAAGAGACAATGGGAAAAATAATTGCTGCAAAGCGCAAAGATTTAGGCATGACACAGCTTGACCTCGCAGAAAAGATGGGCGTAACAGACAAGGCAGTTTCAAAATGGGAACGTGATTTATCCTATCCGGATGTTAATTCTCTTCCGAAGCTTGCTAAGCTATTTGGAATGTCAGTAGACGAACTTATGCAATTGAAGACTGAATCGGCACAAAATGAAACAACACAGTCTGTTAGGGATATTGTTTCTACAATTTTGAAAGCTATTTGTTTGGCAATGGGTGTGGCAGTTGTAGTACTGTCAGCCGTAAGACAACTTGACTTAGGCACAGCAATCACTATGCTTGGCATTGGTGTAGCATGTGCAGGTATAAGTTTATTAGAAAAGAAATAATTCTTTATATGATTTAATTACATACAAAGTCATTTGTTTTTGTTAGAATATATATACAAAAATAGATGGCTTTTGCCATGGAGGTAACGCTTGTGAAATCAAAGAAAAATGCTATTGTAGATAAAAAAAGGTGTGTAGCCTGCGGAGAATGTATCATTTCCTGCCGCAAAAATGCAGTTTCAATTAATGCAGGATGTTTTGCTGTTGTTGATGCGAACATCTGTGTTGGCTGTGGATTGTGCAGCAGAAGCTGTCCTGTTGGATGCATCACACTGATTGAACAGGAGGAGGTATAACCATGCGAAAAAAATGGTATGATTATCTGTGGATTTGGTCCATTTTATATTTTACACTTGGTTTTTTCAATATCCTGTTTGCATGGCTTGGAATGATTGATTTTTTAGTGCCTTTGATCTTTGCGGCAGTTGGTGGAAATAAGGGATTTTGTAATCATTATTGTGGCAGAGGACAACTTTTCCGCAAAATGGGAAGTGAATGGAAATGTTCAAGAAATAAGCCAACACCCGCATGGATGTCATCAAGGTGGTTCCGATATGGATTTTTGGTATTCTTCCTGACGATGTTTGGCAATATGGTGTTTCAGACCTATCTGGTAGGTGCTGGTGCAGCATCCCTGAAGGAAGCAGTAAAATTATTCTGGACATTTAAAATTCCATGGGACTGGGCATATTCTGCCGGCACAGTATCCGATTGGATAGCACAATTTAGCTTTGGATTTTATAGTCTGATGCTCACTTCAACATTGATTGGTTTGATAGTAATGTTTTTATATAAACCAAGGAGTTGGTGTACATTCTGCCCAATGGGAACCATGACACAGGGGCTTTGCAAGATAAAGCAGCACGGGAAGGATATAAAGCAATGAAAAAAATTTTTATTTATGGAGTAGCTGCAATGATATTGCTTTCACTGTTAATAACGTTATGCGGCTGTTCGAAAAATTCAGGAGGAGATTCTTATATGCAGATATCTGTGAATGATGCAATTGAAATGATGGAAACAGAAAAAGATTATATTATTCTGGATGTTCGGACCATAGCGGAATATAAAGAAGGTCATATTCCCGGTGCAATTTGTGTACCAAATGAAGCGATCAATGAAAATACAATTAAAGAATTGCCGGAGAAGGAGCAGCTCATTTTCGTTTATTGCCGAAGTGGTAATCGAAGCAAACAAGCTGCCGCAAAGCTGGCAAAGCAGGGATATACTAAAGTATATGAATTTGGTGGAATTATAGACTGGACCGGCGAAATTGTATCGGAAAATAGTTGATAAAATTGGGCCGCGTCCACCTTTGGTTCTTACACATTTAAGCCCTCATTCATGCTGCCAGTTCGATATCCCATCAAATCCATCGTAACATAAGTAAAACCATAATTCCTAAAAGACTCGGTAATCAGACCACGAACGTTTTCCTGAATCAGTTTTTCAAATTCTTCGGGCATGACCTCTATGCGAGCCATCATTCCATGAATGCGAACTCTCACCTGGTGAAATCCGAGATCCAGCAACATCTGTTCTGCACGATCAACCATGCCGAGTTTTTCCTCCGAAATAGTTTCACCATAAACAAATCTAGAAGAAAGACAAGCAAAGGATTGTTTATTCCAAGTTGATAATCCCAGATACTTGGAAAGTGTCCGAATGTCATCTTTTGTCAAACCAGCATAACGCAAAGGACTCTGAACCCCTAGTTCTGCTACGGCCTGTAATCCGGGGCGATAATCTCCATTATCGTCAAGATTTGAACCTTCGACAATAACAGCAATTCCCTCTGATTCCGCTATTTTTTGAATCTTTTTAAAAAGCTCTTGCTTACACAGATAGCACCTATTCTTTGGATTTTGGGAAAATCCTTCAATTTTCAACTCTTCTGACTCACAGATGCAATGACGGATGCCTTCTTTCGCACAAAATGCCTTTGCCTCGTTCAGTTCTCTCTTTGGAAAGGAACAGGATTGGGCCGTAACTGCAATCACACGATCGCCAAGTGTCTGCTTGGCTACATAAAGTAGGAATGTAGAATCTACACCACTTGAGAAGGCTACGGCAACGCTTCCAAAAGATCTTAGGTTGCGTTTCAGTGTTTCATATTTTTCTAATTGAATTGTCGTTGGGGTATTCATTCCTGATTCCATCTAATCCTTTCCTCTCATTCCTCTGAGTCTTGCCATTTTTCAAATAACTTGCTATATTTTTCCAGCAATGCTGTATCTACCATAATTTGTTCATCGGTTTCAATATAGTCTACGTTCATAGGATTACATCCGCTTGCTTGTATGCCTACATCATCCATCGTAAAATTGTTGCCGCAATTCTGGCATGTCAGTATTCCGTCCTCATAGGTAAAGTAAGCAAGTGGAGAGGGATTGCAGCTCTGGCAAGTATTTAGAGATACTCTGTATGTGTCATCTGAGGCAATACCTGCAATCAGTTGAATAGTTATTTCGTTTGTTGTGTAATTGACAAATCGGGCATCAGAAGACAACAAATCTTTCTCAATCGCAATTTTTTCACCAGATACGGTTGGCTCAATGTTGTTTGATGGTCTCTCTGTTTTTTGCTCGGATCTCTGGCATCCGGACAGCAACGGTGCACAGGTTAATATAGCTAAAAAGGCTTTGGTTCTCATGAGTGGCTCCTATTCATAAACATAAATTTTGTTCTTAATCATATTCATCCAGCAGGTATATACAAAAACTCCTTCTTCCTCCGGAGTAAAATTAATGACATTTTCTCCTGGATGAATTGATACAGAAAAATCAAAGTCCGTTGAGACTATGGCATTGTTACACTCAGTCAGATATTCATCTTCAGCCAGGATCGTGAAGATGACTGGAATACCTTTTTTTACGGCAATGTTTCCGTAAGAACTGTAAGAGAGTTCTGCCTGAACCATTTGATAATCATCCCCAATTTCGGCAACGATATAATCTGACAATTTTGCTTTCTGGGTAACCGGATGAAATCCCAGCGCAGAGAGACTCCTTATGACCATAAAGCATGCCAACAGGACAATCAGCACGGCAAAATTTTTCTGTACCTGTTCCTTCTTCCTTTCAAATAATTCCCTGATCAAGCCAATACCCAGCATCAGCGGAACAGTACCCAGCCCAAACAGAAACATGGATAAACCACCCCAGAGCGGGCTTCCAGTGGACATTGCATAGAGCTGCATGGCAATCAACGGTGAACAAGGCATAAACCCATTCAAAAGTCCCAAAACGAATGCGCTGTGTCGCTTTTTCTGAATTGGAAAGCAGCATTTTGACGAAAAGCTAAACAGTCCTGTCATGGACAATCCCATGAGTAGCATTAGCAAAGCAACTATCAAGGAAAATACATTAGCAATCCGTGTATCAATTCGCAAGACATTTCCAATAGCTCCAATCATAACACCAACCAAAGTATAAATGAGTATTCTTCCGGCATTGTACACTGCTGCAGACCGCTTGTCCTGGGACGCCACCAGATTGATGGCTCCACACATGCCCACACAGTGAACGCTAGTAAGCAAACCCGTCACGAAAAGCATTCCAAGCGTAACAGAATTGTCTATAGTCGGAATCACGTTCAGCAAATCATACCCCATCCACCACAGCAGCACATAGCGAATTCCAAGAACTACCCCGGCACTCAGGCAGAGCTGTAAAATTTCAAGAAGTTTCCACTTGTTCCAACCGCGGCAAATCCACCTCTCTTCCGTGTAGTATCCTATTTGATTTATACAGTCAATCAGTTGTCTGATTGGTATGTCTGCACAGGTAATTGCAACATTACCAGAGATGTGTACTGATTTCACACCTTCAATTTCCAGCAAAGACTGCCTGATTATCGTCTTGCAATGATCACAATAGATTCCTCCAATTCGAATATAGTAAGTACTTTCCCGTTTATTCATGGATAATATGTGCGATCAAATCTTTGATCACTTCTCCTACAATAAAAATACCCGCCACACAAAACGTTATAGAATCAAACTTGTTGGCATTTCTTAAATTCTTTTTTCAATGTTTGGCTTATTTTGTTTCCCCTTAAATATGTACATGCACAACTATGGCTACAAAATACCCATGTCATGCAATGATTGAAAGATCGCATCTGCCAAAGCCTCATGGCCTTCTTCATTGAGATGCTCCTGATCAATCTCACTTGGTTTCGCATAGTCAGATGCTGCAAGCAGTCTGATGTTCTTTTTCTCTGTAATCTTTTGATATTCGGCGTACAACTGCTTTGATGTTTCAACAGATGATTTATCAAACTCTAGGTCATATTCCGGTTTCCACACAAGTTCACCAAGATGCAAGGGTGCCACAATCAAAATTCTTTCAGCGGGAACATCTTTCAATATTACATCAATGCATCTTTCCAAACCTTTTGCGATTTGATAGGCATTGGTCTTGTAATAGGACTTGCAATCGTTTGTTCCCAGCATTAAAACAACCCCATCAATTGGATTGTGAGTTTCCAATATAACAGGCAGGGATTTCCAGCCGTTTCTATTCTCCCGATAGGGATCTTCAAACACGGTTGTTCTGCCGCAAAGACCTTCTTCTAGAATCCTAATCTCTTCCCATTTTACTTTTTCCTGTAAAAGGCTTGTCCATCGGACTCCCCAAGGAAAGCGATCATGGGTTTCTGGACTAAGTCCCCATGTATTAGAGTCTCCAAAGCATAAAATCTGTCTCATTTACCATCACCGCCCTTTATTCTATCAACACTTTTCATATTCTTTTACCCTGCTTCTTCAAAATCAGGCAATTCTATTTCAACAATACAGGGAATTTGAGCAATTAAAAATCGCGAACTGATATCTATGCCCAAATTTGATGCTCATATTATATGCATATTTGCCTACTGTGTCAATAGGTAATTGTTTTCCTTTTTTCTATTGAATTATCCTATTACCCTGCGGTAAAATAGGTGGAAAGGAGGGTCAATTATGATTTCAACAAAAGGAAGATATGCCATTCGCTTTATGATAGATCTCGCTGAACAGCCAACTGATACGCCCGTCCCGCTGGATGAAATCTCCGCCAGACAGGACATATCAAAAAAGTATTTGGAAATCGTAGTAAAATTATTAGTAACAGGAAAACTGGTTAAAGGCACGAGCGGAAAGGGCGGTGGATATCGCTTGCTGCGTAGTCCTGATGAATATACCATTGGCGAAATTCTAGAACTTACAGAGGGTACACTTGCTACAGTCGCATGTCTTAAAGACGATGCAGAAGTATGTCCGAGACAGGATTTCTGTAAAACTCTGCCAATGTGGAAAAAATTTGATTCGATTGTACATGACTATTTCTTCAACATTACAATCGCAGATTTGATAAGCGGCGATTTTTCTTTAAGAAACTTTTCTATAACGTAATTCATATCTTCCGGATTATCTACATTTGCATTATGTCCTGCGTTTTTTATAATCTCGATCGGATAGTGAGTCTGTTCGTGCCACATTTTACAATATTGACGAACCTTCCCAACCCGATCATATTCACCATATGTAATCAGCACCGGACATGGTATTTTCAGATTTCTATTATCTTCTAAAAAAGCATTGTATGCGACTTGCATCAGATGACAATATTCTCTTTTCTTATAAGGAGCTGTCATCTTCATCATATTTTTATAACCTGCCTCGGTATGCGAAGCACCTTTTGCTGCCGCCTTTTTTAATAGATTGATTGGAGAGCACATTCCCATCCATTCTACTTGTTTCAACCAGAATATGTCTGATTTTGAATAATATATTTCCCCATAGGGCGTCGTCCCGATACCAATAAACGCTTTTACCTTTTCGGGTTGACGTGCAATTAGGGCTTGTATATAGTAACCACCTAGGGATTGTCCCACACCAATTATATTGTCAATATGATTTTCATTCATTATTTGTAAAATTATGTCTGTTGTATCATTAAAAGAAAATTCATCATATGGTCTGGATTTTCCATGACATGGAGCATCCCATACCAATAAATTATATTTTCCTTACTTTCATCCCATTCATCTGATAACCAGTAGAATACCGTTCCTTTTTTTGTCTGTAACCTTTTTTCTCTCATAGTTCCTCACTGTTTTATTCCAATTTGTACAAACCTTAATATTTAAAAGGTGCGCCATCACAGACGCACCTTTTTATAAAAATATCTTCGTTAAATCCTTAATAACCTCACCACTTCATTTTATTTCTTTTTGGGCAATACCACCTTGTCAAGATGCCAGATATCATCCACATATTCCTGAATTGTTCTGTCAGATGTAAACTTACCGCTACATGCCACATTTAAAATTGCGCTCTTAGCCCATCTCTTCTCATCTCTGTAAGCTGCTTCCACTCTCTTCTGTGCTTCCGCATAAGACTTGAAGTCCTTTAAGATAAAGTAAGTATCAGCCTTTGAAGTACTTAATGTATTCAGCAGTGAATTATAAAGTGTTCTAAATCTGTCAGGATCACCAGGGGCAAAGGTACCGTTGATGAGCTGCATCAGAACTCGCCTCACGTCGGGATCATTGTTAAAGATTTCTGTAGGATCATATCCTCCGTGATTTTCGTAGTTAATAACTTCATCAGAGGAAAGACCGAAGATAAACGCATTTTCCTCTCCAACCTCTTCTACAATTTCCACGTTAGCGCCATCCATCGTTCCAATGGTAAGAGCTCCATTTAACATGAACTTCATGTTACCAGTACCGGATGCTTCCTTACTTGCAGTTGAAATCTGCTCTGATACATCTGCTGCCGCGAAAATCATTTCCGCATTGGAAACTCTGTAATTTTCAATAAACACAACCTTAATCTTGCCTTTAATTGCAGGATCATTATTCACTACATCTGCTACAGAATTAATCAACTTAATGGTCATCTTGGCATTGTAATAGCCTGCTGCCGCCTTTGCCCCAAAGATAAAGGTTCTAGGATAGAAGTCCATTTCAGGATTATCCTTAAGCTGATTGTATAAATGCATTACATGAAGGATGTTCAAAAGCTGACGTTTATATTCATGTAATCTCTTAACCTGTACATCAAAGATGGAACGGGGATCTACCTCAACGCCGTTGTGCTCCAGAATATATTTTGCCAGACGTACCTTGTTCTGGTATTTAATATTCATAAACTCTTGCTGTGCCTTCTCATCATCCGCATAAACTTTCAGTTTACTAATTCTAGGAAGATCTGTAATCCAGTCACTGCCAACATGCGCCGTCACCCAGTCTGCAAGAAGCGGATTACCATGAAGCAGGAAACGTCTCTGGGTAATACCGTTGGTCTTATTGTTAAACTTCTCCGGCATCATCTCATAGAAGTCTTTAAGCTCCTGTTTCTTCAAGATTTCTGTATGCAGTCTTGCAACACCGTTTACTGAATAGCCTGCTGCAATTGCAAGATGCGCCATCTTAACCTGGCCATCATAAATAATCGCCATCTTACGAACCTTTTCCTGATTACCGGGATACATCTCCTGTATGCGAAGAATAAATCTGCGATTAATCTCCTCAATAATCTGATAGATTCTGGGAAGCAGCCTTGAGAACAGCTCGATAGGCCACTTTTCAAGTGCTTCTGCCATAATGGTGTGATTGGTATAAGCGCAGGTCTTGGTAGTAACCTCCCATGCCTCATCCCATGTCAGATAGTATTCATCCATCAAAATACGCATCAATTCAGCAACTGCAACAGTAGGATGAGTATCATTCAACTGGAAGGTAACCTTCTCATAGAACTTTCTCACATCACTGTGTTTTCTCATATACTTGGCAACTGCCTCCTGTACGGAAGCTGAAATAAAGAAATACTGCTGTTTTAAACGAAGTTCTTTTCCTGCATAGTGATTGTCGTTGGGATAAAGGACTTCAACGATATTTCTTGCAAGGTTTTCCTGTTCAACTGCTTTGCGGTAATCTCCCTTATCAAAGGAATCCAGCTGGAAGCATTCAACTGCCTCTGCATCCCAGATTCGGAGTGTATTTACAATGCCATTTCCATATCCCACAATAGGAAGGTCGTAGGGAATTGCCCTAACACTCTGATAACCTTCCTGAACAAAGTTGCTTCTTCCGTTCTCATCGATATGTACATTTACATAACCGCCAAACTTTACTTCCTTGGCATACTCCGGTCTTCTCAACTCAAAAGGGTTGCCATCTACCAACCAGTTGTCAGGCACCTCAACCTGGTATCCGTCTTTGATTTCCTGCTTAAACATACCATAACGATATCTGATACCACAGCCATATGCAGGATATCCCAAGGTTGCAAGAGAGTCCAAAAAGCAGGCTGCCAGTCGTCCCAAACCACCATTTCCAAGAGCTGCATCAGGTTCCTGATCCTCAATGACATTTAAGTCAAGTCCCAGCTCATCCAAAGCTTCCTTTACAGGTTTATATGCCTGTAAATTGATAATATTATTGCCAAGTGCACGACCCATAAGGAATTCCATGGAAAGGTAGTATACCATCTTAGGATCCTGTTTATCATATTCCTTTTGGGAATTTAACCAATTATCTACTACCACATCCTTAATCGCATACGCAACAGCCTGAAAAATCTGCTGCTGGCTCGCCTCCTCCAAGGTCTTTCTATACAGTGTTTTTACATTGTATAATACGCTTCTTTTGAACAATTCTTTGTCAAAAGCAGGTAATGTAGGTGTTACTGTCTTTTTGAGCATGATTGTCTCCTCCGTTTTATTTATATTTTTTCTACACCAATGGTAACTTTCTCCCCATTTACATTCCATTCCTTTGTATTGGCAAGATCTTTATCCGTTACAATCTCATCTGCCAAAACTTTTTCGGAAATTGCCTTTTGGTTTGCTGATACGATCTCTGCAATTTTGGCATTTCCATTAATGGCAACCTTAATGTGATCCATTACTTCAAAGTTTGCATCCTTACGCATGGTCTGAATCTTGCTGATTACCTCATATACGAAACCTTCCTCAATTAACTCAGGGGTGAGGTTGGTATCCAGAACAACAGTGACATAATTGTCTGCTTCGGTTACAAAGCCTGCCTTCTGTGCCACATCAATGAGCAAATCCTCTTCTGCCAGAGATACCTCCACATCACCCACCATAAACTTGAGTGCACCCTCTGCCTTCAACTGTTTCATGGCTTCTGTACCATCTACAGCTGACAGATATTCTCTAATGCCTCCAAGCTGCTTGCCATACTTAGGTCCGACTGTCTTTAACTGCGGCTTGAAGCTATAGCTTGTAAGGTCACTGACATCTTCCTTAAATACCACATCCTTGACATTCAGCTCATCTTCGATAATATCTTTGAAATAAGCATCAAGGGTATGAGCAGCCTTTACATACATGGTTCCGATAGGCTGACGGTTCTTGATATTTGCCGCGTTACGCGCCGCACGCCCCATCACAACGATATCCAGTGCTTCCTCCATGTTTTCTTCCAGCTTCTTATCAATCATTGCCTCATTTGCCACAGGGAAATCACACAGATGGATACTTTCAGGGGCTGCCTTATCATTGGTTCTTACAAGATTTAAGTAAATTTCCTCTGTCATAAATGGAATCATGGGAGCAGCGCACTTGCAGATTTCAACTAATGCAGTATACAGCGTCATGTAAGCATTGATCTTATCCTGTTCCATACCCTTTGCCCAGAAACGCTCACGGCAACGGCGTACATACCAGTTGCTCATCTCATCCACAACGTTATCCAGAACTCTTGCTGCTTCGGGGATGCGGTAATTATTCAAATGATCG
>CAMBLS010000085.1 GCA_945868485.1 uncultured Lachnospiraceae bacterium
TCCTTTTGAGTAAGCCTTCTTCTTTCCCTAAGCTCTTTTATTGTCTTTCCTGTTATATAACTCATAGTAAAAACTCCTTTTCATGTATTCTTATGAGCAAAATTTTACCTTCCCACAACTTTTGCAGCAACCTACGATACGTAGAGCCACCTTAGCAGGAAGGTAATAGTATTTTAATATTTAACAATATCTTTCTTTATATAGTGCCTTACAAAGCCAACCCCTCCGCTAAAGTTTCTTCTGCAATGCTAACATCGTCATATCATCAAACTGCACTGCGTCTCCTACAAAGTCATTTACATCTTTTAAGACTTCCTTTATCAGACCTTGTGTCGTCTGATTTTTATTCGCCTCAACACAAGCCATCAATCGTTCTTCCCCATAAAGTTCCTTCTCCAGACTTGTTGCTTCTGTAATCCCATCTGTGTACAATAAGAGGTGAGATTTTTCATTCAAAACAAGCTCATTCATGCAGTATCGAATGTTCTCCTGCAGCCCAAGTACGATACCACGCTTATATGTTTTATGATCTAAGTAAACCCATGTGTCATTATGTAATAGTAACGGTGGATTATGCCCTGCATTGACAAATGACAGTTTTGCCGTATCAATTTCATAGATGCCTAGCCATACCGTGACAAACATTCCTGCCTCATTATTGCTGCAAAGTCGATTATTTGCCATGGTCATAACAACATCCGGTGCTTCTCCACTCAAGACAAGGCTTTTAATCATGGTTCTGGCTGTCATCATAAACAGTGCTGCCGGTATCCCCTTCCCGGATACATCTGCAATCACAACCGCCAGATGATTTTCGTCCACCAAAAAGAAATCATAAAAATCGCCTCCAACCTCTTTTGCAGGCTTCATGACTGCATAAATATCAAATTCCTTTTTTTCTGGAAATGCAGGAAAAGTGCATGGTAGCACAGATTTCTGTATCTGTGTTGCGACATCCAGTTCTGCCCGTCTTGCCATTGCCTGAGTTGACAATGTCAGTCCTTTAAACAGCGACCAGTAGAGCAATACAAACAGTAAAATCAATACTCCGACTGTCAATATAAATATCCACATTGAATTAGAATTCACACTTGTAATGTCAATATTGTCCCCTGATAAAATGGACAAAAGCGACATCAGTACAATACTGCAAATCAGCGGAATTAACACAAAATTTCTCAAATCACCATTCGTCATATCTATGACTTTTCGAAAAAAATCCCGAAAATATCTGTGAAACAGCCAATAAAAAAATGCCATGCACAGAAACAGCAATACGATATTTAACCATAATGCAGGTCTCACACGTAATCCGTCACCTCTGTCCGCACCAAGAAACGGAAGCCGCATCAGTTCAAAAGGATATTCATGAAGCACACATGCCCAGAATCCAGCAAAGGTACTGATAAAAATACTTACCGATTTACTGTTTTCATAAGCAATCAAGGTGCATATCAACACAATGATTGGTGGCAATAAAAAGCTGATATAATTTTCTACGACAGAATAAATGATTCCCAAAGGCCCTCTATCTATACGATCCGCAAACAATACTCCCTGTACTGCTTCTTCAAGCTGATCCATTCCAAACCTTGCTAAGACCAGTAGAACCATTCCAACTATCCAGATCCAGATGCGCTTTTTCTTATTCTCCGGTTTTCCCAGCACATCCTCCACCACAAATGCTGCAAAAGCCCCCAGTAAAAGGACAGTTGTACTACCTCGCAATATAGTTTCCCAATCCATAATCTTTATCTCCTGTATTTCATTTCACAGACCTTTTTCACATGTACTAATTAAAATTATACCTTGTCATATTTTACATATCAAGCGTTATTTATTTCTATTCAGTTACTGGTAAACTGTCAGCAGGCGCAGAGTCGGTGCGATGCGGGAAGCAGTAATTTTTACAGTCAAATCCTGCACTTTAACAGGCGCAAAGCGGCAAATGCGCTTATGACCTACAACAGTAAATTCCGTCACTTTATTGCCATCTGCCAGAATTTCGCCACTTTCAATTCGTTGTCCTGTAGGCAAATGTTCACCCAGCACGACGCAAGAGACCTGCTGTGCGTTTGCAAAATGCAACAAGATGGTAGCGGTTTCCTTACCACAGTCAGCCTGCCAATAGGTATTTTCATTACCATCGATTGACTGGGTGACCGGGTGACGTTCAACAGCGGAATCTGCCGTAACCTCCGCTTTGTTCGTAACTTCATTTGCAAAAATAGCATTAATTTTCTCTCCTAACTCTTGGAGACTGTCGCAGTCAGGCTTGGCAATCAGTCCATGCGTGTCAGGCGGCAGATTGAGCAAGAGACTTGCGTTTGCACCTACTGCGTCCAGATAAATATCCAATAACTCATCAGCAGTACGAACATCGGTATCCTCGGATGGATGATAGAACCAGCCGGTGCGGATGGAAGTATCCACCTCAGACGGATACCAGACCAGTTCTTTTACATTTTGAATTACAGTGCGGCTACCTAAATCTTCATCCTGATTGCTATATTTTCTTGAGAATGTACCATCGTCAGATTGTTGGGATTTAGCGGCTGTGCGTTCGGCATTGCGTAGCTCAGCAGGGACAACGCTCCACTCACTTTTTCGGCAGTGACCAGCCTCGTTGCCACACCACCGCACATCAGGACCACAGATGTTAATAACCGCATTAGGTTGTAATCTCCGAATCACACTGTAATACCGCTTCCAATCATAAATCTGCTTTTTACCATTCGTCCCCTCACCACATGCACCATCAAACCAAAAGCAGAAAATATCACCGTAGTTGGTAGCAAGCTCAGTCAGCTGGCTGACAAAATAGTCGTCGTATTCCCTGCCTCGCCCATAACGCATGTCATGACGATCCCAAGGTGAAAGGTACACTCCAAATTTGATGCCTCCGCGACGGCAGGCATTGGAAACCTCTCGCACCACATCACCCTTACCGTTTTTCCACGGACTGCTTTTAACGCTGTATTCAGTATATGCACTCGGCCACAGGCAAAAGCCGTCATGATGCTTGCAGGTTAGCAGCAATGCTTTCATGCCGGCACTTTTGACTGCCAAAACCCACTGGTCTGGATTCAGTGCATCAGGATCAAACAGCGTCGGAGATTCGGTTCCGTCGCCCCATTCACGGTTGGTAAAAGTGTTGATGCCGAAATGGATAAAAGCGTAAAACTCAAGCTGCTGCCATGCCAGCTGGCGTGGACTGGGTGTAATGCCTGCCGCATATCGAATTTGTTCTTCGGGTGTTCTCATAGTGTCTCCCCCCCCCTCAATGTTGCACCATCTGATTTTATTCATGCACAATCTTACTGTTTTTTTCAGTTATCCTTTAAGACCACCGGCATTCATGCCTTGAATCAGCTGTTTCTGTCCGATAAGGAAAATAATGATGGTGGGAATTAGCGCAAGGACAAGCGCAGCAAACAATGCGCCCCAGTCCGTAGCGTAACGCTGGACTTCGTAAAGATTTGCAAGACCAATCGGAAGCGTTTGCTTAGTAGAATCCGTCAACATAACCAGTGCGACAGGAAATTCATTCCATGCGGACATAGAGGAAATCATGCAGACAGTGACAATGCCCGGCTTAGACATGGGAACAATAACCTGCAGCAAAATGCGAGACGGTCCGCAGCCATCAATCATAGCAGCTTCTTCGTAATCATGTGGGATTGAACGAAGAAAGCCGGACAAAAGGAAAATTGCAAACGGGAACTGCATGGTAGCATACAGGACTGCCAATGCTGGACGATTGTTGAGTAGATGGAGAGCGTTCATCTGCATGAACAGCGGAATCATGATAAAGGTTGCCTGAATGAAAATTGCTGCCATATAAATGTTCAAAATCAGCTTAGAGCCAAAAAACTTGTAGCGAACCAGGCAATATGTACAGGGGACAGCAAAAACGAGAATGACGCACAATGTAATAACAACAATCAAAGCCGAGTTCCAAACATTCGACAAGAGATTAGATTTTTCAATTGCACGAGCATAGTTATCCCATGCAATCCCCTGTGGCAGAGAAAAAGCATTGGTCAGGAATTCGTTATTGGTTTTAAAGGACGAGTAAACGTTCCAGATTAAAGGATATAGCATAATCACCGTAACAAGGATCATAAAAATTCGAACAAGCCAACGCATGAAAGCGGCTTGACGACGACTCTGTTCATTAGTTTTCATATTCTGCACCTGCCTTAAGATTCATTGTTAGTTAATTTACGGGAAATCATAGACAAGACAATGGAAATTGTCAGCGTAAAGACAGTAATTGCCATTGCATAGCCAAAATTGCCATTAATGAAGCCCTGTTCATACATATACTGAAGTAGAACCGAGGAAGCACCATTCGGACCGCCGCCAGTCATGACTTTAGACAGCGTAAAGCTAAGATTGATTGTACCGGACAGGGCAAGAACAAAAGTAATGCCGATAATATCTTTCATCAAAGGAAGAGTGATGGAGAACAGCTTGTGAATAGGCCCTGCACCATCGATGGTAGCAGCCTCATAGATTTCATTGGAGATACCGTCCATTGCTGCAATATGCATGACCATGTAGTAACCGGTTGCCTGCCAGATTAACGTGACTGCAATACACCAGAGTGCAGTACTTGTATCACCAAGCCATGACTTCGCCCATACATGTAGACCAACACCGTTTAGGAAACTGTTCAAAATACCCATCGTGGGGTGGAATACGAACGACCAGATAATACTGACAACTGTCAAAGAAATAATATTGGGAAAGTAAAATGCCGTGCGATATAAGCCGCGTTCTTTCAAATCAGACTGCGAAATGATAAAGGCCAGGACCAAAGCAAGTGCAATCGTGATAGCGGGAACACAAGCCATCAGCTTTAATGTATTCTTTAATGCAAGGACAAAATACTCATCCTGGAACATATACTCATAATTTTCCAAGCCAATGAATTTGCTGTTCAAGCCCAAAGATGTCGCATTCGTCAAAGACAGCCACAGGGCTCTGAATGTAGGTATAATCGTAAAGGTCAGGGTAAGTAAGAAGGTTGGTAGAACACATACGCAAATAAAGCCAACAGGGTTCTTCTTTCTTTTGCATTTTATCTGATCTGCAACTTGAGGTTTCATTTGATTGCTCCTTTCAAAAGAAATGGCGCCATGCTACAATGCCACACGACACAGCATGGCGCCTGATAAGCCTGCAAGTTTTATTGCGAATTTACTGAGTAGTCATAGAGTTGACTTCCTTGAAGGAATCCTCGATGCCCTGAGCCCACTCCTCAGCGCTCATCTTGCCAGACATAACATCAGACAGGGCCTTGAAAACCTTATCACGGGGGACAACTTTACAACCTTCCGGCAAAGCAGCAAATCCAAATACCATGGAAATACCATGCTCATATATGGCATTCATACTGTAAATACCATCGGAAACAAGCTCCTTGGAGAGCTCGGTAGCATCCTTCAGGGCATAAATACCATTTGCCTTTTCAGCAAAAAGCCTGACAGAATCTTCCGTATACAGAAAACGCAGAAACTCTTTAGCAAGTTCCGGATTCTTGGCATTTGCAGGAATAGAAAATTGCTCAACGCTAGTCATAACATAAGCCTGATCGCCTTCTTTCAGAACTGGGGCAGTCCACAGACCAAATTCAAAGTTATCAGCACGAGGAGCTTCAGCCATCTCGTTTTCCATCCAGTTACCGTTTGGAATGAACAGGCACTTGTTCATCATCATCTCAGTCTGTGACTGGGTGTGATTCAATGCAACAGTACCGTCCAGCAAATATCCACCGGTTCCAATTTTTGCTATGTTCTCAAGGACTTCTATAGTCTCTGGCGTAGAGCAGGAGCCCTCAACGTAGTTGGAAATGTCATCCACGTTATCAATGCCGGTGGCGGAAGCCAGTGACGGCCACAGCAGGGACTCCATGTAACCTGGATAAATACCAGCATAGGTCATCAGAGCGTATCCATCCTTCTTGGCCTGATCGCCCAAGGCAAAAAATTCTTCCCATGTGGTTGGTAGCTCATAGCCCATCTCCTCAAACAGTGTCTTGTTATAAACAAGTCCCATTGGGCTGCTATTAAACGGAGCAAGGTAAATCTTCCCATCTCCATAAGGCTGGCATTTTGCAGTCTCCAGAATTCCGTCATTAACTTGATCCTTCAAAAGAGTGTCATCATCAATCCCTGGTCCCTCAAAAACATCTGTCAAATCCATCAGACCCTTTTCTTTAATCATAGATGCGATTAAACCAGTAGGATCATTATCGTTCATGACAATGAAGTCCGGAACATTTCCGGCAACTATCTGAGGACGGATAACATCTCCAATTGACGGGCTGATTTGCATCTCGACCTCGATGCCTGGATAAGCAGCTTCAAACTTGTCAATGATTTCATTCCAGTAATCGGGACCGTAGCCGCCCTCAAATACTGCAATGTTTAATTTCTTGTTCTCAAACTGATCCATACTGGTGGAAGTCTCTGAAGCAGCAGAGTCTTCTGGAGTAGCAGCGCCTTCTGCATCGGCAGTATTTTCGCTTGTGGTTTCGGTACTTGCAGTTGAATCTGTGCTTGTAGATTTTCCACATCCTGCTAGAGCTACAGCACACATACTGACTGCAAGCAATGTACTAATTGCCTTTTTCATGTTGTTTCCTCCTTTTTACATTTTGTTTGGGAGTCTTTTCCCTTGAGTGTCTATATTATACTTATTCACAACCATGAATTGAATATACGCAATTTGCATAAAACTATAGGATATTGACTTTTTTTCCCGTTATAGTTTAGTATAGAAACAGAAATGGGAAACAATCGTCATCAGGGTCTGGAAAAGGGGATTGCTTGAAACCACTAAGAATTAGTTCGAACTCAAAACTGATTAATTTTCTGCGAAATTTTAAAATTCGCAACAGACTTTTATGCATATTTTTATTTGTTTCCCTTGTGCCGGTAAGCTGTATCGGGATTTATGCCTACTATGTGTATACACAATCCATTAATGAGAAGCTTGGGCGCTCTAACAATCAGGCTATGTATCTGCTAAATCAGAACTTTATTACAGAGCTGAACGTTTTTCGCAAATATATTGATACCATTTCAATTAATGCTGATTGTCAACAGATTCTTTCAACGTCAGATGACGAAAACTTCGTCTTAAATGAACAGGATGTGCAGACGATTACCAATTTGCGTACAAAGATTCCGTTCCCATCGATTTACTTAAAAAATCTACGAATTCTTGACCGCCATCGGAACATTGTGTATGACTTAGGTTATGATGACATAGATGCAGAGCGCTTTAATGAACTTGTAGAGAATATTGATGAAGCTTCCCCCCGTGACTCCCTGCAATACATTTATACCTACCGCAGAAGTGACAAAATTGTTCTCGGTCGCAAAATTTACAGTATACATAATTACAGCGAGCACATCGGCTATATTTTACTTTATCTGGATGAAAATTTTTTCAGTAATATTCTATTTACCAACGTGTCGTTCGGCAATGATTCCAACATTATGCTTGTACGCAGCGATGGTTTTATTATTTCTTCACAAAAGCATACCCTGCTCGGTTCCCAGCTGGAAAGCGATTTACTGGCAGAAATCCGTAAAAATCAAGATACCTTTTCACAAACCTTTTATTACACAATCAATGGAATTAAACAAGTTGTCATCTCCAACTATAATCCCGATTTGGACAACTACCTGGTGGCTACTTTTCCATACAGTTATATTTCAGCGGAAACAAACCAGATAAATATGATGCTAATTATGATTGCTGTAATACTGATTGTGCTTTGTTTGTATATTACTTTTCTTGTATACGCCAGCATAATGCAACCTATTAATCACATCATTTCCACCTGCAGCATTACCTCTGATGAGGATCTAAACAGCATCATTGGTGATACAAGCCCCGATGAATTGGGCTTTCTTGGATGTTCAATCGACCGTATGATCCACGAAATCCAGCTATTTAGTGCTCGCTGGATTCAGGATCAGGAGCAGAAGCGCAATATGGAGTTGGAAGTTCTACAGCATCAAATTAATGCCCATTTTCTCTTCAACACATTGCATTCACTCCGTGTTGTTGCACAAATGAACGATGTCCCGATACTGGCACAGGGTATCTCTTCACTCACATTTTTGTTACAACATACCCTTGTTAAGAAGCAGGAATTGATACCAATTTCACTGGAAGTGGAAAATCTCGATCACTACTTTACGGTACAGAGCATCCGATATGCAGGCATGTTTGATGTCAAATATAACCTGGATGAAGAAACATTGGTCTATGAAATTCCTCGCTTTGCCCTTCAGCCCCTGGCCGAAAATGCCATTATCCACGGTACGTCAGAGGAAGACGAGCCCATCACGATTACAGTGGAAAGCCACTTTGCCAATAATAATACCATTGAAATTATTTTACGAGATAATGGTTGCGGATTTGACTCAAATCATGTAACGAACAAAAGCAAAAACTGCTTTTCCGGCATAGGCATTAATAATGTAGATCAACGCATCAAACTGCATTATGGTTCAGAGTATGGATTAAGACTGGAGAGCCAGCCGGGCAAAGGCACCTTCTGCTACATGACAATTCCTTGCAAGCTATATAAGGAGGTTACTCAAAATGAGTTTACAGATTCTACTTGTAGATGATGAACCTGCCATAAAAATCGGTTTTCGCCAACTGACAGACTGGGTAAAGACTCCTTATTCTCTTTGCGCAACAGCCAGTAACGGCGAAGAAGCTCTTGCCTATGTCAGAGCCAATCCAGTAGATATTATCATAACAGATTTGAAAATGTCTGTTATGGACGGTATCGATCTGATTCGAGCGCTAAAGCAGGAGCATTTGGAAATTCCTATCATGGTTCTAAGCAACTATTCCGATTTCGAATTAGTTCGCGAAGCACTGACTGCAGGCGCTGTAGATTATCTGTTGAAAGCAAATATTTCTGCAGACTTATTGATGGAACATCTGGATAAAATTGCAATTAATATTCAGGACCGTCAAAAAGACCGTGAAGAAACTCTGAAACAAAAACGGCTGTTAGAATTACAAAATGAAAAGATATTGCTGAATGAGCTTCGCCACTTCTTTTTGGATGAAACAGTTACGCAAGAGGAACTTTCAGAAGAAACCACCAATTGTCTGCTCTTTTCTCATCCATGTGTGATCCTCACATTATTCTTCCATGAGGATATCAAACGAGAAAAACTAAGAAAGGTTGCCCCTAATATCCAAACGTTGCTGATTGAAACACTTTCTTTAACCAAATTGCCTGTCAGCATTATGACACATCATAATGAAATTCTTTATTGTGTATCCGCCAACGCAGTTTCAGAATGCGATTTACTAAAAAAAACAAAGCTCCTGCTTCGACAAATTGCAACCTATTTCGACGTTCATCCAGTTTTATGTTGTTCCAATCCAGCTGTCGGTCTTACAGCATGCCGCTCTGCCTATCTTACATGTGTCAATGCACGCAACATGACATTTTACAATACAGATATCTCCATTCTATTTACAAAAGATATACATTTTGTCAATGAAATTCCAGGTCATAAAATCCTTCCCATAGTTGAGGCAATTTTAAATTTTATGCGCTCCGGCAAACAACAGGAAGCTTTTCAATACATACACGAAACTTTAACTGATTGGGCATCTCTTCCACTTGATCCATTGCTTCTTCGTATGAAATGTGCCCACATTTTTGAAAGTGTTGCACTTTCTGGGGATGCCAAAAAGCTGCATACCCACATCCATGATTACCAGCAGAAGCTGCTTCATGCCATCAATATTGACGAGTTGGAATCCACACTCCGTGAAGGGCTTTCGCTTTTGCAGAATGGCAACGGAAATGAATTTGAAAAATATAAAAGAGAAGTGCAAGTTATTATGCGATATGTGAATATGCACTACAAAGAGCACATTACACTGGACGAGATTGCTCGTGCTGCAAACCTAAACAGGAGTTATCTTTGTCGACTTTTTAAGAAGGAATACGGTGACAGTATATTTAACTATCTCAATAGCATTCGCATGGAAAAAGCTGCGGAAATGCTGCGGAGTAATCCTAACTTGTATGTACAAGAAGTTGCAGCAGCAGTGGGCATCTGTGAACCATTTTATTTTACCCGTCGTTTCAAAGAATACTTTGGTGTTTCGCCACGTGATTTCGTAATCCATCTTGCAAAAAACAAGATATTATTCGAGTCTAATGCAAGCACAAAATAGACTTTTTATGCACTGTAACCAAAGGATTGCTACAGCAGAATTATACTATCCTGGTTTGCAAACAACTGGATACAAAATCAAAACTAAAAAGAAGAAGTGCTGATAAACTCAACATTTCTCCTTTTTTGAGAGGCGCAGACCGGATTTGAACCGGTGGATACTGGTGTTGCAGACCATTGCCTTACCACTTGGCTACTGCGCCATGCTATATAATTATAACAAATCGATAAACTACAGTCAATCCATACTTATCTGCAATTTATCGCATTTAATGACTCCGACGGGAATCGAACCCGTGTTACCGCCGTGAAAGGGCGATGTCTT
>CAMBLS010000086.1 GCA_945868485.1 uncultured Lachnospiraceae bacterium
CCTCCTTGTCCAAGTTGTCCTGATGTAAACGAACTTATTTTTTCCAACTTATGTACTATTTATTATACATAATTTGGGAGCTATCGACAACCTCTTTGCCCATGTAATTTCGTTTTTAGGAATTGACTTGTAATTTTGAAAACAGTATAATAAGAACTGTTTTATGGAGTCGTATCGAAGCGGTCATAACGGGGCGCACTCGAAATGCGTTAGCCCTCCGGGGCACGAGGGTTCGAATCCCTCCGACTCCGTCAAAGCATCAGTGAAATATCCTGGTGCTTTTTTTATGCTCTAATATTTTTTATATAATATTGACCACATAGTCTATTTGTGATATGCTCTTTTAAATATAGACCATGTGGTCAATTTTTATGGAGGTAACACCATGAAACGTGAAGAAAAGAATCAACAGACCAGGCGCCGGATTATGGACAGTGCTCTGACTGAATTTGCAAATCAGGGGTATGGAGCCAGTTCAGTCAATACCATTTGTGGCGTCCAGGGTATTTCAAAGGGTATCATCTACCATTACTTTAAAACAAAAGATAATCTTTATCTGGCTTGCATAGAAGAATGCTTTCAGCTGCTGACACAGTATCTTAAATCCAGTTTTTCTGTAGACGAACATCCTATTGAGAAACAACTGGAAAAATATTTTTCTATCCGCATGACCTTTTTTCAGGAGCATCCTATCTATCAGCCCATCTTCTGCGAAGCAGTTGTCTCACCACCTGCTCACTTAAAGGCTGAAATACAAGCTATCAAACAGGATTTTGATTCGCTGAATATAAAGATTTTAGAAGATCTGCTACTCCCTCTTTCACTTCGTCCTGAAATTTCTAAATCAGAGGTCGTAGATGCCTTTCGACAGCTTCAGGATTTTATTAACATCAAGTACCAGATAGCCGGTATCAGCGAGAAGGAATATGAGAGACGGGACGAAAGCTGCCGCAAAGCGCTCAATATCTTACTTTATGGTGTCCTAGCAAGAAAGGAGAACGAAAATGTCTGATAAAACATCACATTCACAATCTGTTTTAAAGGATGTCAAACCATTCAAAGCGATTATAAAACTGGCCATACCAGCTACCCTGGCTCTTTTAGCCAAAGCAATCTATAACATTGTAGATACCGCCTACATTGGTATGCTGCAATCCGACATTGCCCTCACGGCGGTAGGTGTAACGATTCCTCTACTGTTAATTATGGTATCTATTGAAAACATCTTTGCTGCTGGTGCAGCTGTGCCTCTTGCCCGGGATTATGCCTTTTGGATGTTTATTGCAGCTTTGGCAAATCTGCCTGCACAAAGCATGAATTGTGCTGCCCGGGCAGAATCATCGGTCAAAATCTCTTCCATCCCAGCTGGAATCTCATCAAAACTGTTACGGCAATCGGCATTCCCACAGCAGTCATTCAAATCTGTCTGTGGCGTCTTCTCTGACCAACATTGCCGCTACTCCTCTGCCGAACGCAGACGAGATCATTGCCGCTTACGGTGTTGTTCAACGACTCATTCTGATTGGCTGTTACGTTGTTATGGGCTTTATGCAAGGTTATCAACCGGTGGCATCCTATGCATTTGGAGCTAAGGCAGAAGATCGCTTTCATCAGTCAGTACGCTTTGCTTTGAAGGGTTCTCTCTTTTTGACCGTTTTGGTTGCAGCTGTATATATTCTGCTTTCCAAACCACTGATTCTACTATTTAATCAAAACCCGATGATTGTAGAATATGGACAAAACCTGTTGATTTCCCAAGTAGCCCTTTATCCTGCCTTTGGCTTGTGCTATATGATGACCATTACTTTCCAGACCATCGGCTCATCCCGATACGGTCTGTTCCTTTCCATGATTCGACAGGGATTGTTCTATGCATCTTTTATTTTGGTTCTTCCCAAATTATTTGGCGTAGCCGGAATTTATTTTTCCCAGCCTGCTGCAGATATTTTAACGCTTCTGGTTTGTATCTTCTCTATCAAATTCATGAAACGCTCTGCATCAGCAAATATGGAAATTACCACAAGCAATATGTAAAAGTTAAGACCGGAGCTCTTGTTGCAGAACTCCGGTCTTTATACACATGTTTTTATACCTGTCTTCGATCCAGTTTCTTGGAAAGCATCATGCCAATTCCCTGTAAAATCTGAACCAGAATAACCAAAATAATAATGGTAACAATCATAATACCTGTTTCATAACGGTAGTAACCATAACGGATTGCAATGTCTCCCAGTCCGCCACCACCTACAACACCTGCCATTGCAGAGTAACCAAGAATCGTTCCCACCGCAATTGTAACACCTACCAGAAGGGAAGTTCTTGCTTCTGCAAGAAGCACCTTCCAGATTACGGTTAACGTTCCCGCTCCCATACTCTGTGCTGCTTCAATAACACCCTTATCCACCTCTTTTAGAGAAGACTCTACCATACGCCCGATAAAAGGCGCAGCTGCAATGGTAAGCGGTACAATTGTTGCCGTTGAACCATAGCTTTGTCCTACAATAAGCTTGGTTAGCGGCATTACCAGAATCAAGAGAATCAAAAATGGAATACTTCTGGTCAGATTCACAATGAAATCCAAAATTTTGTATACCACAGCATTGGGCTTGATTCCACCCTTATCCGTAATACAAAGCACGATTCCCATGGGAAGTCCAATCAAATACCCAAACAAAGTGGATACCAATGTCATATAGAGAGTTGCCCATGTTCCTTCGATCAGCATTGCTCTTATTGTTTCATCGAACATAATTATCCACCTCCTCGACTCCTAATCCCTTTTCTTTAAAATAAGCAATCATACGGTCTGCAATTTCCTTAGATTCGGGGAGCTGCAAAATCATCTCGCCCTCTGCATTTCCATTAATTGTTTTAGTGTTTGCATAAAGAATGTTAAGCGGTGTCTTATACTCCAAAATCACATTTCCAATCAGGGGCTCGAATGCAGATTTTCCACCAAAGGTAACACGAATCATTCGTTCGCCTTTCATTTCCGTAATATGGACAACTTCATTTAAGATCAGCTTCTTTGCTTCCTCTGTCTTAGGGGCCCTGAAAAGCTCCTCAACAGTTCCCTCTTCCACCATACTTCCGTGATCCAGCACTGCTACCTTGGAGCAGATTTCCTGAATGACCGCCATTTCATGAGTAATAACTACAATGGTGATACCATATTTCTGGTTAATTTCCTTTAACAACTTCAGAATGGATTTGGTCGTCTGAGGATCGAGGGCACTGGTAGCCTCATCACAAAGCAATATCTTGGGATTATTTGCAAGCACTCTTGCGATTGCTACACGCTGCTTCTGTCCACCTGAAAGCTGTGCCGGATAAGCCTTTGCCTTTTCACTTAAACCAACTGTCTCAAGAAGCTCTGCCGCACGTTTCCTGGCTTCCCTTCTGCTGACTCCCGCTATTTCCAGTGGGAAACAAATATTATCCAGTACGGTTCTCTGCATCAGCAGATTAAAGTGCTGAAAAATCATGCCTATGTCCTGACGCTCCTTGCGTAGCTCTTTTTGCGAAAGCTCCATCAGATTTTTTCCATCAACATATATATTTCCTTCATTTGGTTTTTCAAGCAAATTCAAACAACGGACCAGCGTACTTTTACCCGCACCGGATAAACCGATAATGCCAAAAATATCACCCTTTTCAATTGAAAAGCTGATGTTTTTTACCGCTTCCACCTGTCCATTATTTGCCTGAAAGGTTCTGCTGATATTCTCCACGCGAATAATGGGTTCCATTTTTCCTCCTCCATCTGTAACAAACGTTTATTGATTAACTAATCATCCATAACAATTACTCTTCGTCTACTATACCACAAATAAATAGAGATTGTCACATAAGTTCTTTCCTTACATGACAATCTCCGATTTTTCCATTTGAGACACTATTTATTTGAACGGAATAACTGCTCCATCGTAAGTATCATTGATATATTTGGTAATCTCGTCAGACTTTAATGCATCTACTAAAGCTGTGATTGCTTCGCTGTTTTCATTTCCTTCTTTCACAGCAATAATGTTTACATAGGTCTTTGCTGCCTCAGAATCAGCCTTTTCATATGCAATGGAGTCCTGCGCTACAGAGAAACCTGCCTGAAGTGCGTAGTTACCGTTTAATACTACGAAAGCAACCTCGTCTTTTACTCTGGATACCTGAGCAGCCTCAAGCTCCTGAATCTTAATGTTCTTAGGATTTTCTGCAATGTCATTGATGGTTGCCTCAAGACCTGCACCATCCTTTAATGTGATGATACCATTATCCTGTAACAGTAATAATGCTCTTGCTTCATTTGTTGTATCATTGGGCACTGCAATAGTGTCACCCTCTGCAAGCTCGTCAAGAGAACTCTTGGAACCGGGATAAATTCCGAAAGGTTCATAGTGAATACCACCTGCATTTACAAGATGTGTTCCCTGCTCTGAATTAAAATTATCAAGATAAGGAATGTGCTGGAAATAGTTGGCATCAAATTCACCACTTTCAACTACAAGATTAGGCTGTACATAATCGTCAAATACAGTTACATCAAGTTCCCATCCCTCTGCTTCAAGGATTGGCTTAACCTGTTCCAGAATCTCTGAATGAGGAGTTGCACTGGCTGCAACCTTAATTACACCCTTTGCCTCCACTTCTTCTGTCGCTTCTTCTGTCGCTTCTGCCTCAGCTGTTTCTGTTTCTACAGCTGCCTCACTTGACGCTGTTTCCTTGCTGCCACATCCTGCAAGAACACCTGCTGCCAGAACAGCTGTTAATAATAACGATAAAAACTTTTTCATACTTTCTCCTCCTTTTGGCAAGAGCTGTTTTAATCTCCTACCTTTTTGATATGTTTTATTGATTTTAGATTATATATTTCCTCCTTTTGACTGTCAATAGATTTCCCTTACATCAACTAATAGAATATTTTTCTTACCGGTTATAGGTTTTTCCTATAACATGTCTGACATCTTAAAGCAGTGGAAATTTCTGCTTTTCCTGCAATTACTTTTCACAGTTCCCTCAAAAGCCTGATATAAAATTCAACCGTCTTAATCAGCGTATCAATGGGTATTCTCTCATTGTTCCCGTGAATCATACCTCTCTCTTCCTTAGAGAGCTTCATTGCCGAAAACCGGTAAACCCGGTCTGTAATTCTGCAATAATGGCGGGAATCGCTGCACGCCATCATCAGATACGGAGAAACGATTGCCTCTGGCCAAGTCTCATGAATGACCTTTTTCAGCTTCTCCCACTCCTTACAGGAGGTATCAGAGTAAATGGATGGGTTCATTCCATTGACCAGCTTTATTTTAATCAGATCATTTCCGATTACCTTACGAAGATACTCCATTGAAGTTTCGATGGTATCCTCGCCCATAAGACGCATATTGATACCGAAGTCTGCCTTGGGTGGAAGTACATTGTATGCCTTGCTTCCATTCATTCTGGTAACTGCCACCGTTGTGCGCATCATTGCATTTAACTCTCCTCCCGACTTCTTGCAGATTATATCGAGCAGCGGCAGAAAGCACCACAGATTTGCAAAGATGATTTTGTATCCAAAGGTGGAGTATCTCCCCATCACGTCAAACATCTCTTTCACCGGTTTGGTCAGCTGCCGCTTAAAGGGATGTTTTTCAATTCTGATTACCGCTTCACTTAAGTGCCCTAGAATCGTGTGGGTGGGAGGTGTAGATGCATGTCCTCCCTGGCTTTCCATCTGAAAGTCGATATTTACACTGCCCTTTTCACCAATACCTACCATAGCGCTTTCTCTGTTAACACCGGGGAAGGTATTTTCCACCACAGCGCCGCCTTCATCCAAAACAATGGCAGGCTTCACGCCATGGGCTTCCAGATAAGATACTATTTCAGGACAAGTGTCTCCGTCAATTTCTTCCTCTCCCGAGAAAGAAAAATAAAGATCATTTTCCGGCACATAACCTTCCTTCAAGAGTTGCTCTGCTGCCTCAAGAATCCCGCAAAGGGTTCCCTTTGTATCCAAAGTACCCCGTCCCCAGATGCATTCGTCTTCAATGATGCCCTCAAAGGCAGGCCTCTCCCATCCCTGCTCATCCACAGGGACTACATCATAATGCGCCATACAAACGGAAGGACTTTCACTTGAGTTTCCTTTTAAGTAATAAAGCAGTCCCGTCTTCCCTATTCTTTCCAAGGAGCATTTGCTGTGCACCAATGGAAACCGTTCCCTCAAGAGTTCCACAAACTTTTCAAATTCTTTTCGGTCGACCAGCTGCTCATCCCTGTTAGAAACGGTCTTGCAACGAATCATGGCGACCATATCCTCTACAATCTTATCCCGGTCTGTCTGAATCTGCTCCTCTGACACAGGCGGCAATTCCTCCGGTCTGAACAGGACAGCACGTATCAAAATTAGCGCTATAAACAAAATCAGCACCAATACGACTATTCCCAAGATTATTCCTGCCATCCTATAACCATCCTTTCCTGTACATGATTCTTGCTGCCGCCAATGCCACCAGTACCCCTACCGGAACCAAAACGCCCACGGAACCGGCAAGAGAGGGCAATGCAAGGAACAGCACCACCATGAATATAAGAGGAGCAACCGCAATCTTCCAGTTCTTACTTACATAAACCACAGCCAATCCCCCAAACAGAGCTGGTAAAATATTATCAAAAGCCGGGGCAAGTGTTGGAGAACTTAAAATCGGAGTCAGCGCAGATAATCCTATGACACCCACAACAATTACCAGCGTAGTAACAATAGAACTGGTAGCAATCGCCATGGTAGAAATAATTTCTCCCTCTTCTGTTCCCGGCTTTACTTCTGCATTTTCCATGGCATTTAATGCGCTGGGTGCTTTGATGCTTGTAAGATTCCCTGTCACAAATGCAAGATATGTACCACCTGTCCCCAGCATGGGAGTATAAGTAATAACTTCAATCACACCCACCGTCCAGTAGATAGGCGCCACTCCAAGCAGACCCTTGAGCACCGCCGCTCCGCTGGGCCACGCATCATAATAAAGGCAGATTGCAACAGGCACCATCAAGACAACCACCACTGCCGTCCATATCCATATTTTTCCGTAAAGATCTGTCTTTTTCATATATTCATTCATAGCTGCACCTCCTTACACAATAAGCGGTGTAATCAGCACCGCAAAAATCATTGCCCCTATCATACTGATAGACAGGGCATAGGTTTCCAGCCACTTCATATGAAACTTTTTAATCAAGATTCCGCAGATTCCCATAATCGCTGCCGATACCAAAAGAACGAAAATCGGTATAAAACCTTTGATGCCACTTCTCACATCTGCAAAAACCATCCCTAAGAAGGCGGAAATCATTCCAAGGAACATAGCTGTCATGAAAATATCTCCCCATCTGCTGTCTTTATTCTTAATTTTAATCATACCACCTTGAATCTTCTTCATCAAAATTGGAGGCAGGACAATACTTGGAAGGATACCAAGCGTCATAACCCACGCAATTGCCGAATAAATCTTAGGGTCAGTGATTGCCTCTGAAAGAGAGATTCCCAGAGCATTCGCTGTAGATGTGGCAGCCGGAAGCTCGTAGGTGATTGCCCCAATCACGCTCATTCTGATCCACGGCAGAGGAATGCCCAGAAATTTGGAAAGTGTTACCACCCCAAGCAGAATGGAAATTGCCGGAGCAATGGTAAAGACCGCAGTAGAAACAATCGTCTTTTTAAGCACCTCTGCCTTTATTCCAATCTGCTTTCCCCGCCGATAGGCCCTAACCAAAAAGAAAACTGACTGCACCAGAACGAATAAAATCACGCAGACTGCAATCAGATATAGAAATGTACTGTTAATGTTGAAGTTCATACATTGCCCTCCTTTGAATGTATATAACCAGTTTGTTCTACTGGTTAGACTTTGTCAACAGTTTTTGGTACTGAATGCTGTAATCAAAAAGGAGCCAGAAATCATAATAAGATCTCTTGCTCCAATTTGTTGTATGTCAATAAAGCTCCTTTATAATTTCGGAACATTTGGCAATTCCTAATTTGCCACTGTCCAAACAAATATGATAGTTCTGCGCACAACCCCACTTCATATTTGTGTAAAATCTATGATAGGCAGCCCGTCGCTTATCCTTATCTCTTAATCGCTCTTCTGGCACCACTTCACGTTCTCCATATACCTTTACAATGCGTTCAGCACGGAAGTCCATATCAGCATGGATAAAGACTTTCAGACAATCTGCTTTGTCTTTCAGGATATAGTCAGCGCAACGCCCAACGATAACGCAGGATTCCTTTTCTGCCAGTTCGGTGATGATTTTGTATTGTATGTTCCAAAGATAGTCCTCATTTGTAGGACCAAAGGAACGATTTGCAAAAGCAGACGATAAAAATCCTCCCGGAGTGTATTCCCCTGCATTTTTAATATAGTTTTCCGAAAATCCACTTTCCTGTGCAATCTTATGGATTAACTCTGCATCATAGCATGGAATTCCCAGTTTTTCTGAAACCATTTTACCAATTGTACGCCCACCGCTGCCAAACTCCCGGCTGATTGTAATGATTCTGTTTTTCATCATGCGTTCTCTCCTTTCGTTTTAAGTTCTTTGTATGTTCTGATAATTAAAAATACTGCCACTATAAATGTCAGTAAATCCGATACTGGCATGGAATAGAGAACTCCATCCAGCCCGAAGAACACAGGTAGCAACAATGCAAATCCAACGCCAAATACTACCTCTCTGATCATAGAAAGCGCAGTAGATGCCGCAGCTTTACCCATTGCCTGAAGAAAAATAAAACAGGCCTTATTCACACAGGCCAAAATCATCATACACAAATACGTACGAAAAGCCTTAATTGCAAACTCTGTATAATAAACACTCTCATTGGCTGCACCAAAAATATTAATAAGCTGCTGTGGGAAAAATTCTACCAAAATAAATGCAACTGCACCCACGGCTGCTTCTGATGCAAGCAGTTTTGTAAATAATTCTCTGACCCGCAGCTTCTTTCCTGCTCCCATATTAAAACCAACAATAGGAATACACCCTGCCGCCATACCAACAACAATGGAAATGACTATTTGAAAGAATTTCATTACAATTCCCACAACAGCCATTGGAATTTGAGCAAATTGCTCCTGTCCAAAAATACTGTCCATTGCACCATATTTTCGAAGCATGTTATTAATTGCTGCCATAGCCGCAACAAGGCTTATTTGTGATAAGAAGCTTGTAATTCCCAGCACTAAAGTTTTGCCACAGACAGAACGGTTTAGCCGATATTCTCCTTTACCCGGTTTGATGATTTTCATATTGACCAGATACCAGATTGCAAGAACGGCAGTAACCACCTGACCGATAACCGTTGCAACAGCAGCACCCATCATGCCCCATCGAAATACAAAAATAAAAACTGGATCAAGAATAATGTTAATAACCGCTCCGGCGAGAGTGGATAGCATTGCAAATTTGGGATTTCCATCTGCACGAATAATCGGATTCATCGCCTGCCCGAACATATAGAAGGGAATCCCCAATGAAATATAAAAGAAATACTCCTTAGAATGCCTGAATGTCTCTTCATTCACAGTTCCGCCAAACATAGCGATAATCTGCTCTGAAAAGATCAAATAAATTGCAGTTAGGATGACGCTGCTTATAATCATCATTACCACAGAATTTCCTACACTCTGCTTTGCAGTATGGACTTCCTTTTTTCCCAGACTGATACTGACAAAAGCACAACAGCCATCACCAATCATCACAGCTATTGCTAGCGCAACAACTGTCAAAGGAAATACAACGGTGTTTGCCGCATTTCCATATGAGCCAAGATAACTGGCATTAGCAATAAAAATCTGGTCTACAATATTATAAAGTGCACCGACCAGAAGCGAAATAATACAGGGAACTGCGTATTGTTTCATCAACTTTCCAATACGTTCTGTTCCCAAAAACTGATTGTTTTGTTCCATTGTTTTCATCTCTCCTCTTTACAAAAATAAAAAGAGCAGCTTTTATGCAACTGGAATTACACATAAAAGCTACTCGTTGTTTCTTAATTATATAAAAAAATCCCGACTGTTTCAAAGGTCTTTTTGAACAAAAAATTCCGCCATATCTTTGTTACTACTGTTGACTATCACAAGGTCTTCGATTACAATAATCTGACGCACATCTACTAAAGAAGAATAGCAATCTCCATAGAGAGTCAGGAAAAAAAATGTGGAAAAAATTTAAGAAGAAATTTATTGGTGATAGAGATTTCTATCGACATGTATTGTATCTAGCAGTTCCCATGATTATTCAAAACGCCATTACCAGTTTCGTAAGCTTTCTGGACAATATCATGGTCGGTCAGATTGGAACAGAACAGATGTCAGGCGTTGCTATCGTTAATCAGCTGATGTTTGTCTTTAATATCTGCATCTTCGGTGGCGTTTCCGGTGCCGGTATTTTTGGTACACAGTTTTATGGAAAGGGCGATTACAAGGGGCAAAAATATGCTTTTCGTTTCAAGATGTATGCCTGCCTCATCATTGCAGGTA